>NZ_JAVKEW010000128.1:0-48411 GCF_040226375.1 Coleofasciculus sp. G2-EDA-02
CCTCTGGAGTTATCTAAATTAGGCTCAATACTTGGTAGTTTTCTACGGGTGTTTGGTTTAAGTATTGCCGCAAGGATAGATAATTGTAAGGTGTGTCGCGGAACTAAGAATCCCCGCACTTATAGGGCGGGGAGTGTCAACTCACCCAAGCTGATCCGGGATATCGGGGTCAGGGATACAGTCGTTGTTTTATCGCCACCTGTCAGTCACAAAGGGATGGGGAGATAGGCAGATGGGGAGAAAAGGATAAATTAAAAAATCAGACTGAATCGAATCATTACAGTCAGTTGGCGTCCATTCTATTATTAGGACTCGATTCCAAAAACCATCCCCCTAGCTGGGTGACGAACTATACCCTAACCGACTTAATTAATCAATTATCCCCTCCCCTGATTTTTGCTAACGCCGGGAAACCGATTCTGTTAATCCGTAATCGTAAAACCGATCTAGAATCTTTACCCGCTTTACCCCCCAGCGCACCTGAACGGTTTTGTCCCTATAAAGGTTTAGCCTATTTTGATTACAAAAACGAAGATACCCAGTATTTTTATGGACGAGAGACGTTAACAGATGAACTCCTCGAACATATACGCATAAACAATTTCCTGGCGGTAATTGGAACCTGTGGGAGTGGGAAATCTTCGCTGATTCGCGCCGGACTTTTGCATCAGCTTAAACGGGGACAACGGTTATCAGGGACTCAGGAATGGCTGACCTTGATTTTTCAACCCGGTGAACATCCCCTTGAGAATTTAGCCCGATCATTTGTCAATCCCCATAACCCCGAACGTGACTATCAGTTTACACAAACCATGAAACTGATCCAAATGGGGGGAGTAGGATTAGGGATTGTGCTGCGTACAGTGGCTGGAGAACGGCGGTTATTGTTGGTGGTGGATCAATTTGAGGAGGTATTTACCTGCTGTCGGGATGAAACAGAAAGACAACAGTTTTTTGATTGTTTGTTGGGTGGATTAGAAAGCACCGAGAATCAACTTTGTCTGGTTATAGGGATGCGAACAGATTTTTTAAGCCATTGTGCGAATTATCCCCAACTGGTGCAAAAAATTCAGGCGCTTATGGTAACTGTAACCCCAATGACCAAGGAAGGATTAGAAACCGCTATTATTAAACCAGCCCAGCAAGTGGGTGTGGATATTGAGTCAGATTTAGTCACTCAACTCCTCTGGGATTTAGAGGATACTGCCAGTTTACCGTTACTCCAGTTTATGTTAACTCAACTGTGGCAACGGCGTCCAGTGAATCGGTTAATGGTAGCAGAATATTATCGGTGGGGTAGGCTGCAAGGGGCAATCGAAAAACACGCCAACCGCGTTTATCAATCGTTTTCGACGCAGGAACAAAAAATTGCCAAAGACATTTTTTTAGCGTTAATCCAGTTGAGTGAAAACAGTCAAGTTACGGCGCGACAAGTAGACCCATCTGAGTTAATTCTGAGTTTCCAAGAAAAATCTGGAAACCAATTAGTAGAAACCTCTTCATCAACAAATGCGGTCAAAGATAGTGGCGATCGCCATTCAACAAAAGCAGTTACATCAGTGATGCAACAATTAATCGATGGGGGTTTAATCGTCACTCACTCCGGGAAATGGAATCAAACCGTCGTAACAATTGCCCACGAAGCCCTAATTCAGCATTGGTCAAAACTCCAGCAATGGGTCGAAGAAAAACGCCACAGGATGAGACTGCAGGAACAAATTGAAGCCGCAGCGATTGAGTGGCAAACTCAAGGAAAACCCTACCGAATCTTATCGGAATTAACCATAACTGAGGCAGAGTATTATCGAGATTATCTTAATTTATCCCCTTTAGGACAAGACCTGATTCAGCAGAGTATCCAGCACAAAGGAAGGCGACGGGGTTTTGCTAGGGGAGGATTAGTCATCGCGATCGCGCTATTGAGTCTAACCACGGGGATGGCGATGAGCCGATGGTATAAAACAGCACAAATCGCTGAACGGGAACAGTTATATAAAAATGCGGCTACCGTGCAAAACTTGCTCCCGGTGGAACCGATTAAGGGGTTGTTACTGGCAATTGAAACAACGGCTCAAAGTTATGCTAAATTGCAGCAAGTAGATAAACGAATTGCGTCAAGTCTTTGGCAAGCCATTGAAGTAGCCAGAGAACGCGATCGCTTAGACCATGAATCAGCGGTTAAGGCTGTGGATTTTCATCCCGATAATCAAATCATAGTCAGTGGAACCGAGGATGGTTTAGTTCATCTGTGGACGCGACAAAACCATTTAATTCGTCAATCCTTACCCGGACATAAAGATGAGGTGACAGGGGTGGCTTTTACTCCTCAAGGACAGGTGATTGCTAGTAGTAGCCAGGATGGTACAATTCGCTTGTGGACGATTCAAGGTCAACCCCAGGGTCAAGCATTTTTAGGACAGGATTGGATCACCTCAATAGCTTGGAGTCCAGACGGTCAATTCCTAGTTAGTGGTGGCAAAGATGGTACAGTTCAGGTGTGGAATCGCCAAGGTAATCCCATCGGTCAACCGTTTCTGGGACATCAGGGAGTCGTTTTTACGGTGGCGTTTAGTCCCGATGGAGAAACCATCGCCAGTGGTAGTGGGGATGGGACAATCCGCTTGTGGAATCGTCAGGGTCAACCCTTGGGTAAACCGTTCCGGGGACATGAGGGTGTGGTGTTTGACCTAGGGTTTAGTCCCAATGGTGAGAGGATTGTCAGTGGGGGACGAGATGGGACAGTACGCTTATGGAATCGTCAAGGTGAGTTAATGGGTGAACCTTGGCGAGGACATCAGGGAGTGGTTTTTGCGGTGGCGTTTAGTCCAGATGGGGAAACCATCGCCAGTGGTAGTGGCAATGGTACAATTCGCTTATGGAATGCTCAGGGTCAGTTACGGGGTGAACCGTTACGGGGACATCAAGGTGCTGTGCGATCGCTGAGGTTTAGTCCAGATGGTGAAAGACTTGCCAGTGGTAGTGAGGATAAAACGGTACGCTTGTGGGATGTGAGGATATTGCTAGAACCCCAGGATTGGCAAACGGGGTTGCAAGTGGCGTGCGATCGCCTAAAAAATCATCCCGTTTTTGAACGTTCCCAGCCAGAAATTACGGCTATTACTCTATCTCGTGATATTTGTCAAGCTAAAATGTCAAGAACGCGCCATTAAACATTTGTGAGACGTGGTTTGTATAGGGCGTCTGGTAATCAGTAGGGGCTCTCGCATTTGCGCTCTATAGTTATGCAACAAACCGCTCTAAACTCCGCCCGTACATTTGATTCCCCGGTTCTGACAACCGGACAATAAGGATGGATAATTGAGACGGATTAACCACCCGTGCGATCGCTTTCTCATCGAGGAGATCTCTCAAACGTCAGTAATGAGGTAACCGTGCAGCTAAAACAAGTGATTATCGTCCACAAAGCCAGAGACTCCCAAGGTCAAGCTTGGGCGGAAAAATGCGCTCGGCAATTAGAAAAACGCGGTTGTCATGTCCTAATTGGACCGAGTAGCGCCAAGGATAATCCCTATCCTGTGTTTTTGGCATCCGTGATGCAGAACATCGATCTGGCGGTGGTGCTGGGAGGGGATGGCGCCGCCTTAGCCGCCGCACGACACCTAGCCCCCGCAGGTATCCCGATTTTGGCGATCAATATTGGCGGACATCTGGGATTTCTGACAGAACCCTTTGAGGCGTTCAAGGAGAGCGAACAGATATGGGATCGGATTATCGAAGATCGCTATGCTGTGCAGCGACGCATGATGATCGAAGCCCTTCTGTTTGAAGGGGATTCCCGCCAGGATAGCTTTGCCACAGGTACCAATCTTGAACCCGTGAGCGATCGCTACTTAGCGCTGAATGAAATGTGCGTCAAACCCGCCTCAGCCGATCGCATGATTACCTCGATTCTAGAAATGGAAATTGACGGAGAAGTGGTTGATCAGTATCAAGGGGATGGATTGATTGTCGCCACACCAACCGGTTCGACTTGTTATACCTTATCCGCCAACGGTCCGATTCTCCATGATGGCATGGAAGCGATCGCGGTAACGCCAATTTGCCCCTTAAGTCTATCCAGTCGTCCCTTAGTCCTACCTGCGGGTTCTATTGTCAGCATTTGGCCCCTCGGCGATTATGAACTCAACACCAAGCTGTGGATGGATGGGGTAATGGCAACACCGATTTGGCCCGGACAACGGGTGGATGTGCGTAAGGCAGATTGCTATGCCAAGTTTATCATTCTACGCGAAAATAATTCCTACTACAAAACCTTACGGGAAAAACTACAGTGGGCTGGGGCGAGATTTCATTATAGTAATAATCACCGACATTAATTGATTTGAATGTGTAGGGGCGGGTTTTACTCCTATCGTTTCTCACCTAACGCAGATGTGACTAAACCCGCCCCGATCGAATTCAAGGAAATAGGGTAAAACCCTTTCATAACTAGAATGCCCCTAAAATGGTCGTCAAATTCCTGCGGTTCTCTGGTGCATTGCCGGAATTGACTAGAGTAAGGATAATAAAACTCTAACCATAAATATCAGTTCTGGGGTTAATTGTCTACCCAAAAGCTAGCAAAGCGTAATGATGATTTCACAAACCGAGTATCGCCAACGCCGCGAACAGTTGATGAGTCAGATTGGTAAGGGGACGGCTATCTTCCGCAGCGCCCCGGTTGCGGTGATGCATAATGATGTGGAATATAATTTTCGTCAGGATAGTGATTTCTTTTATCTGACGGGGTTTAATGAAGCGGAAGCTGTGGCGGTGTTAGCGCCGCACCATGCTGAACACCGCTTTGTTCTGTTTGTCCAACCCAAAGATCCAGAAAAGGAAGTTTGGACAGGGTATCGGACGGGGGTTGAGGGGGCGAAAGAACGCTATGGCGCAGATGAGGCGTATCCGATTACGGAACTGGATGAGAAGTTACCTCAGTATTTAGAGAAGGCAGATCGGATTTATTATCAGTTAGGGCGCGATCGCGAGTTTAATCAAACCGTTCTCAATCATTGGCAAACCTTGATGCGGACCTATCCCAAGCGGGGAACGGGTCCGATGGCGATTGAGTCCACTAATCCGCTTCTCCAGAAGATGCGCTTGGTGAAGAGTCCCACTGAGTTGGAGATGATGCGTCAAGCTGTGGCGATTTCTGTAGATGCTCATAATTATGCCCGAAAATTTGCCCAACCGGGATGTTATGAGTACCAAATTCAGGCGGAAATCGAACATATTTTTCGTCAACGGGGGGCGTTGGGTCCAGCCTATCCGTCGATTGTGGCGTCGGGGGTGAATAGCTGTATTCTGCATTACGTGGAAAATACCCGCCAGATGGAAGCTGGGGATTTGCTGTTGATTGATGCGGGCTGTGCATATCAGTATTACAATGCCGATATTACCCGCACGTTTCCGATTGGGGGTAAATTTAGCGAAGAACAGCGGATTATTTATGAGTTGGTATTGAAGGCGCAGCAAGACGCGATCGCACAGGTGCAACCGGGAAAGCCTTATAATCTATTTCACGATACCGCCGTGCGGGTGTTGGTGGAAGGATTAATGGATTTGGGTTTACTGGCGGGAGATATCGAGGAAATTATTAAGGAGGAGAAATATAAACCCTTCTATATGCATCGTACTGGACATTGGTTAGGGTTAGATGTTCATGATTCTGGGGTATATAAGAATGGGGAAGAAACCTGGCAAACCTTTGAACCGGGTCAAGTGGTGACGGTGGAACCGGGATTGTATATTGGCTTAGATATTAAACCGGTAGAAGGTCAACCTGAGATTCCTGAACGTTGGCGCGGGATTGGCGTCAGGATTGAGGATGATGTTTTGGTTACCGAGTCGGGGAATGAGGTGTTAACGGCTGGAGTGCCCAAGTTGGTGGATGAGATGGAAAGTTAGAAAGGTAATCATTTTCCCCCAAATCCGAAGGTGTAGGGGCGGGTTAACGACATCGTAGATACGATGAAGTAGAGACGTTCCGGTGGAACGTCTCCGCCCTTTCCGACAATCGAGGATAATTTAGTCAAATCAAACCTGTCATGAAAATAGAACTGGTTAACTTAGGCGTGATTCAAAAAGCCGAGATTGAATTAAAGCCACTGACTGTGTTTATTGGTGAAAATAATACGGGTAAAACTTGGACATCCTATACATTAGCATCTATCTTAGGAGGCTATGGATTGTCGCAGTATTTAAAAGCCTATATTAAAGGAGAAACAACCCAAGCTTATCCGCCAATCGATAACGCGATCGCCCAAATTTTGGCAGAAGGGAATGCTCAGGTTGATATAGTTCAGTTTGCCCGTGACTATGCTGAACTCTATATCAATGATGTTGCTCGTTTAGCACCCAATTGGATGCCAGAATTTATGGCGACGGAACGAGTCAATTTCCAGGACTTACAAATAAAAATTAGTCTAGCTGCAACCAAACATGAGGTTTTGCATAAACTGCAACACACCTTTATTGAAAAATATATTGCTCCCAATCCTCAAAGCGGAGCTGCCCTCCTCAACGCTTTAAAAGAAGAGGATGACTCTATCTTATATTTTTATACTCTATCTGAATCTAAAGGTAATATTTTACAAAAAATTCCTGAACGAGTTATTAAAGAGTTTGTAATTACAATAATTCTTGTGGAAGTCCATAGCGCTTTATACTCAGCAGGCATTTATTTATTTCCAACTGAAAGAACAACGTTTGTAGCGGTTCCTTTTTCGCACTCTGAATTCAATGAATTAAAAAAGAGCCGAGAAGAAGCCAGTGAAGAACTTGAGCAGACGAAAATCCAGAAAAAAAGTTCACCGATAATGGGAGGTGAATCATTAAAAAGTTTTATCCAAATGATTTTTTGGTCTTATTTCAGAGATTGGACTGATAGAGAGAAAGAAATTAAAGAAAATCCAGAGATTTCTACTTATATTGAACTTGCTAAATTATTAGAAAGGGATATCATACAAGGAAATGTAGATTTTGAAGATTCCGGCTTAGGGAAAGAACTGCTCTTTCAGGCTTCAGACTCTGTGAAATTGCAAATGCCAGTGGTTTCTTCGATGGTCAAAGAATTGACACCGTTAGTCCTTTGCTTGCGCTATTGGGTTGAACCTGATCACTGGTTGATTATCGATGAACCGGAAATGAATTTACATCCAGCAGCGCAAGTCGAAATGATTGAATTTTTAGCGATGTTGGTAGAGGCTAACCTGAATGTATTAATTACAACTCATAGTCCTTACATTGTCGATCATTTGGTCAATCTCATGCAAGCTGCAAAGCATGAAGATAAAGAGAGTATCAAGGATAAATTTTACTTAGAGCGGACAGAGGCATTTATTCCTCAAGAGAAAGTTTCTGTCTATTTATTTGAAGAGGGAACCGCTAAAAATATTTTGGATGAAGCAGGGCGAATTAATTGGCAGACTTTTGCTAATGTGTCTGATGACATTGCCCATATTTTTTGAGAATGTCTATCAATTCCAATTTCAGTAGCTCGATAAATAATGCCTTTTAATACCTTGCTCTTAACTGAGTGTTTTCTTCCCGGTCAAACGCATTATAAGGAAAGTGGCGTTGAGATCAGCTTGCAACCTGAAAGTGGCGAAACTGTTTTATTTTTCTCGATAGACAACCAATCTAATCCGAATTGTAAGTTTCGTCAGCTATTAGGGATTGATAAAGACAATCAAAATATTTGTGACTTGATTGTATTGTATGCTAAAGACAATCAAAGGGTGATTTGTTTTGTGGAATTGAAAGGGAGCGATTTAGGGAGAGCCGTTAAGCAAGTTTGTAATACCGATAAATTTTTAAGGCAATCTTTAAAGAAATCAACGTCTTTTTCCAATTTAACCGCCAAAGCATTTATTAAATTAAAAGGTTCGATCCCCCAAGAACATCGTAGATATCAAGAAGAATTAAGTAAGCATTTTGGCGATCAAAATTTTGATATTGGTAGGACTACAGATTTTGGTCAGTTTTTGCGAGGGATTGTCCGCCAATCTAAAGGTAAACGGAAAGGTAAACGGAACAAAACGAATCTGAAATAAGATAGGTTCGTAGTTGAAGACAACCCTGGTTATCAAGGTTTCAGTCCCCTTGCGGGGATTTAGTTGGTGGAAACTCCACCATCTGAAACATCGGCTGGATGAGGATTCTATCGAGGATTTTCGTAAATCCCATTGCGGTTACTCGCTCACGTTTTCTGGACGCACGTCGGTCATTGGTGTCAACTTAAGCTTAAAGTCTTTCCCCGATTGACTTTCGTTATGTATTTTAGCAGTACTTCACAGTTTAGATCCCCCTAAATCCCCCTTCAAAAGGGGAACTTTGATTCGTTTATTATTCCCCCCGTGCAACAAAAAGCGAAGCAACTTCTGGCTTCCCCCTTTTTAAGGGGGACGGGAGGGGGATCAAAAAGGGGGGCTAGGGGGGATCTCTTATTGAGTAACGGTTTAACCTTAAGTTGACACTAATGCACGTCGGTGCACCCCTACAATTTTAATCCCTTGAATAACCATTACTCATCCCCAAGGACTTTTGTAGTTCGACAACGGTTAGACAAAGTAAAGCGAATTGGGCGCTCGTTTCGTTTTTTGCCCGCCGTTCAGGTGTCATCCGTTGTCGCAATTCCCTAAAAGACTTGGTTTTCATTGTGGTTGGTGTGCATTTTGAGCCGATCTCGACATTGATCAATTCACGCCTTTAACCCTGAGCTTACCGTCTATCTTAAAATTAGACCAATTTCACTGATTATCAACCGGATTATTTCAACCGACGCATTTAACCTTTTTGAGACTTCCATCCTCCTTGAGAGCCACAACCTCAACCTTAACCGTTTGCCCTTCAAAGAGTGATTTCGCCTTTTTTGGCTCTTTTTCCGTTAATTTAATCGTTTCCAGAATCGTATATGTTACCTTATTCCCCTTAATAGCTGTAACCGTCGCGTCTAGGATTTGACCCACCCGAAAGTCATGAGTGCTAACCACCTCAGCAATTTCGGCTTGACGCGCTGACTCGCCAACGGGTTCAGCGTTTTGGTAATAGCGCATTAGCCGATAAGACCAGCCTAAAATATGTAACACCACCGAGGGATGATCTTGATAGGCTCTTAGGTATTGGTTACAGGTATTTTCAATCGCTTGGTAATAGTCAGACGTTCGCTTACTATGTCCAATTTGTCTGCCATTTCTGACCAAGGTTTTGAGATAATCAAACAATTTTGTTCCGTCTTGGTGGGCGTAATTGCGAAGATAGGCGATCGCTTTTCCTAGTTCATTGGCGTCTGTATCTGCTTGAACCAGGGTTTGCGCGATCGCGCGGGCAATTTTCCACTCATTTTCGGTTAAGTCTTCTGTTATTACCATAGAGATTTTATCCTTGGTTCTTCCAGGTTATTAGAGATGTTGCATGCAATGTAGAGACGTTGCATGCAACGTCTCTACAATGGTGCTAATACATTCCTTCCGGCGGTTCTCTATCAGTAGGATATCCCAACACCGTGACTAATTCCTGCAATAACTGAGATTGCACTAATTCTCGATGCGCCGCCTGAATCGCCTGTTGTATCAACTGTTGCAATGGTTTTCCGGTGAGGGGTTGGGATTGGTTTTGGTAGGATAAGTAGCGATCGCGTGGATTATCGACAGGTTCTAAACTCCTTACCTCAACCGTCATTGTCCCCATTCCAATCGGTTTACCGCCACCCACTTTAAGTGCGATCGCATTCGGTTTATCTTGTCCGAGTACAATAAGTAGGGTTCCCAGTTCCCCTTGGGTTAAGTTTCGATAGGGTAACGATGTGCTAAATACAAAAGTTTTCGCCGCTTGTTGTACTGATATTCCCTGCTGTTGCCCTTTATCTACAGCCCGAATTGTGTGATAATAAAACTTGCGCCCAGCGACCTTTCCCTGGTTAAAATAACCTGGGTATTCATCAGGATGAGGACGATAAAGAGACGGCATAAATCCGGGACGAAATTCGGTTGATTCGCATTCAGCATCATTAAACTGAATTAACCCTTGCCAATTAAGCGCCCCAAATACCCGACAAGCGGGACAGAGTTGGGTTTTGTTGCGACATTCCTGATAGCCTTCGGGAATTTGATTCGGTTTTGCCTTCGTTTTACACAAGCAGCTACGGGTAATCGCTTCATAGGTGGAACGTACCACACCTTTGAGAGAACTACCGGGAATCATTAACTGTCCCTCCCTTCCCTGAATCATGGTTTTAATCAAGGAAATCGACTTTTGTCCCACATCCGTTCCCAGGGCGATAACTCCCGTAGAAACATGTAATCCTGTCTGAACGGTTAATTTTAAATGTAACCTTCCATGGACGCGATCGCGATAATATTGATCTTGCCCTTTAGGATGTTGTAATTGCGGCTTTTCTTTGGGTAAAGGGATGAGGTGATAGGGTTTCGGGGCAATTATTTGGGATTGTTGAGGGCGGGGATGGGGTTTATTATAACTCATTTTGGCATATCCACAGTTAAGGCAACAAAATGCACCGTTGCGGTAGGTTTAGCGATAAAATAACGCTGGGCTAGTTTGGGCTGATTAGAGGAACTATTTCTCACATCCAGACTTTCAGGGTAAATTCGCGATCGCGGGAATCGGGTTTCATTTGGAGGATACCCATAAGCAGGGCGTTGTTCGGTTTTCCAATAGGATTTATTCTCAGAGTTTTCCTGATTTTCTGTGTCTTTTACAATTGATGTAAAGCCCGGAACTTCACCCGTATTCGATAATACAAGTACGCTATAACGGTTATTTTGGCGCTTCCAACGTAACTCGCGATCGCAATTAAACATCTGTCCTTCGGGAGAGGGAAAATTATCGGGTAATTGTTCCACAATTCCACTCACTTGATGACTCCAACGCAGAAAATAATAACTCGGCGAAATTGCTTGCTGTTGCAATAATTCTCTTAACTGGGTTTCGGTGAGCAAATCTTGACAAACACCAACAAAAGGATTCATGCTGCAACTCCTTCTACTGTGACTCTTCACGGGAAGTCTAAAAACTATTGTAGAGACGCGATGCAAGAAGCGTCTGGGCGGGTTTAGTTACATCTGGTTGCAACCGAAAAGATAGTGGTGAAAGTGAGCCCCTACACAATTCACACTCACGTTACGCCACATACCCTGAAAAGTCGGCTTCCACTCTCTCACACCAAGCCCGAACCGCCCGCATAAATAAATCCTCAACTTGTTCCTTTCCTTGCCATTTTAACTGTACTCCAAACCCCAGCGCCATTGATTCCGCCCGCACAGGAGTATCTTGCATATCATTAGCCGGAAAACCATAACGATTCCGTTCCTCTTCCTCCAAAAACATACCAGCCCCCAAAAGTTGATTATCTTGCCATTCACCGCCACCTCCTAAACGACGAATCCGTTGATTTTTAACAACACAACCCGGATATTGGACAACCGCCTCGTTTAATTTTACCTCGACAATTCCCAAACCGCGAGACTTAGCAAACCCCAAACCAAACCATCCCTCATCTAAATCCCGCAACACCAAGCCAATTAATCCTAATTGTGCTAACGAGAAGTTTTTCAAATGGACTTTAGTGCGAAACTCCCCAGCCGTACAAACTTGATAATTAAACGGTCCCACCGCCACCGAACCAAACACGCGGTCAATCGCCACGCCGTTGCGTTCTTCCAGTTTCACAGGTTGAGACTCAACCGGATAAGCATCCTCAATTCTCACCCGACTAGCAATTGACTTATTGCCAAACATTTGATCGGTAAAAGAGGATAATTTATAGATATCAGAAGCTGACTTATTTTTCAGATAGTGATATGTATCATTTAACGGATCATTTGCCCAAAGCATATTCGGATTATCAGAATTCCGATTATCGCGTCCCACCGTTCTCACAATTCGTTCAGCATGGGCGCGGATTGCCCCTTTTAGGGAACTTCCGGGTAAATAAACCGAACGCCCTCCCCCATGATAGGTTTCCACAAATTCCATATCCGGCTTAGTGGGATCAGCACCTTCCCGCCCTGATTTAATCAGAATCGGTCCACAGGGGATTAAACTAAAATCAATCGTGCATTGATTAACCAATCGTTTGTGCATAATCTAACTTTGTCTGGGAATATCGGTAGTTTAAGCCGCGACTAAGGTATCGAGTTGGGCTTCACAGTGTTGAAAAATAGAGTTAACGGCTGCAAATAGGGAATCGAGTTCTTGAATAATGTAAAACGTAATATTTTTAGTAAATACATTGCCTTCTAGTTTACCAAACTGCCAGAGTTCACCATTAGAAACAATCCCAAAGACAGTAATCTGAGGATGTTGATTCAGGTGTTGAGCCGCCACCATTTCGGCTGCACACTGACCCCACCCTTCTTTAAATTTATCTTGTTTTGCCTCAACCAGTAAGAAATAGGGTTGGTCAAAAACAACTTTTCCCAGTGGGGAGCGTTTGGCTAAAATATATTCCGGAAATCCAGAAAGCGTCTCATCGTAATTAAGCGATTCATGACTCCATAAAATAAACTTACTCGAATAACATTTCCAGACTTGTTTAAGCACCGGATAAATGAGATTCTCACAAATAGCAAACTCTGAATTATTCACCACCCCTTCCCGCATCACCATCTGGAGATCTTCCCGTAAATAGTCCGGAATATCAAAAGGAGATTCAACAATAAAATTCACTTCTGTATAAGTAATCTGAAACTCTTGGATAACATCCGCAATACTGGTGTACTTATTAAATGACATCATCACCTCACAACATTTCGTTCGTAGTTGCGCTTTAGCGCCATAATCCTAGGAGCATGTCACCTTTGTAGGTTGGGTTGATGATTCCCCTTCTTTTACCCCCCTTTATCCCCCCTTTATTCCCCCCTTTCAAAGGGGGGCTAGGGGGGATAGAGAAGAGGTTAGGGGATGAGGGTGAAAACCTTGCGCCCGATTCAATGGTAAGATGACTGATAAATCATTTACATCGCATTCACCTCAGCGTTTTGATTTTCCCGATTTTCCAGATGACCAATCAATGATTGTACCCACTGATCTTTATAGGTTTTGCCATCTTCATAAGCTGAACCATAATTATCAACCATTTTTTTGAGATAATCCAGCAACTTATCAGCATCAATCTTATCCGGGTCATTTTTATCTCTGGCGTCAAACCAGTGCATTTTATCAACCTCTAATTTAACCACACCCAAACCCCGTGAACGCCCTCCCCCCAGTGGAATTTGTTCCGTCTCAAACTGATGTAACCCAATCATTAACAACCCCAACTCCCAATCCTCAGCATTTTCCACCACCGCCTTAAACTCAAACGGAGTCCCTGCTGGAACCACTTGGAAATCATAAAGTTTTCCATCAGCAGCGGTTTCTGTATCCCTATCAATCGCCACCCCATCCCGTTCTTGATATTGACCAAACCAATAATTTGACATTACCATCAAGTCTCGAACTTGGAACTTACTCGCCAGCCAAGGCGAACCAAATAGGTGAGAAATTAAGTCAGTCTGGTTTAAAATAGCCTCAGTCAGCGCCGTATCCGTGGGATATTGCTCTTTGAGTTGCTTCATTTCCTGAGCCGTAATCGCCCACTCCTCCTTCACCGCCGGATTAGCCACCAAAGTCCGCTCCCCGCCCAGGATACCACGGAGGAAGCTTTCTAAGCGCGATCGCAACGCCCCCTTAAAACTAGCTCCCGGTATCAACGGTTTACCCAACGCATCTTTAATCACCGGTAAATCCGAACCAATCGGTTCCGTGGAACGCCCTGCACTAATTCGTAGTGCAGTTACTGTAGTTAAGGTTCCGCTAATCTCCAAACGATTTTTAAAACGATCAAACATAATAATACCTCCAAGAGCGCCATAAACACCCGCATCACCCACCATAAACCATTAAGTTACTAACATTCACTAAAATATTATAAGATTGGTGAGTGGATTGAGTAAAAGACATAAAATAAATAATTATTCGTCTACTATTTTGTAAATTCTTTTGCTAGATGTAGAGCAATAGTGTTTGTTTCAACAAGATTACGCCCAGTTGTTTCAATACATAAACCTAATCCTTGATCTGTCCAAGTTAAAACAAATTCAACAATACCATTAGGTTGAGTTTGCCGTATTGGGTTAGTACGTCCTGGATTCCAAGGCAAAGAATTGACAATTTTTTTCACATAAGGTGAACGACAAATTTTTTGAGCAAATACTTGAAGAACATCTTTCCCATGATCATCTCTGATGCTAATAGATTTCTTCTCAGGTTCAGTATCATCCATAGGAATTAGCGAGAGCAGTGTACTTTCTTGTTTAGCAAATTGTAAACGAGAACGCTCGTGAAATAGAACTCCCATTGCTGAAAGAGAAATATAGGAGGTACTATCTATCCACTCTTCATCAATAATTGATTCTATATAACCACCTTCTAGCCTTTCTCCAAATTCTGATTTTGCAATTGTTTGTCCAGATTCAAGCTGTTCAAAAAATGGATAGTTATTCAACCAAAAAACTAGGTCAAGGGCAACAGGTTGTGGGGGTAGCTCAATTACCTCGGAAAATTTTTCAAACAAGTAGTAAACTGGGATTTCCAAAGCTTGCCCAATCATACCAGCAAAAGAAATTTGTGCTTTATAACCCCCAGTAGCATTAATCGCTATAACTTCTGGTGAAAACTTCCTGACTTCTGTGCTAATTTCACGGACTAGGTTTTTAAGACCTTGTTGCTTAAATGCCTTGACATCATCATCTCTGAGTCCTTCGAGAACTCGGACTTCGACCTTCTCAAACTGCAATGGATTACTATCGTTATTGTAATACAGTTTCAGAATCTCTCCAATTACTTGACCATCTGCTGTATCAGAGACAAGGAAAATTAAACGTATTCTTTGGTTGAGAAATTCTTTATCACAAATGCTTGTGATTGAGTTAATTTCTGCTCCACATATACGTTCATTATTTTTTCGCTGTAGCAGGAATCGTGATAACTTATTCCAGTTCTTTCCTTCAAGGGCTTGTTTGATTGATTCTTCTTGTGAAAACTTTAGATTATTCAAAAGACTGGTGCCTACTGTGCAAATGAGTGTATTTCGCATGACTGTTAACTCCAACTATTTTTTTAGATTTTTATTTGGTTTGATTTTTAAGCTTTTTTGTTCCAACTCCTGAGCATTTGAAAATTTTATCTCACCAACTCTGGCAGTATGTTCTCGTGCAAGATATCCCAGGTAAAGTCGAGTTAACTTTAAATGAATATCCTGTTCGAGCAGAGTCTCTCTAGCCCCTAAATATTCTTTCAGTGCATCTTCCTCTCTAAGGCTATTTTTAACTCGGCTTAAAATATCCTTTGCATCCTTAATTAGTTCTTCTAGTTGATTGACTACTACTGAAGCAAAAATACCTCTGGGTTTTTGAATTTTCCAAACTCGGCTTGATTCGCTTCGCCCTATTTGATAGCGAATTTGTGTTTTAATTGCTTCTAACGAGAATGTTTCAGTAGAAAAAGATAAAATATTTCTGAAAGGCGACTTTTTATCTGCCTTCTCTATTTCAAATTCCTGAGCTATATCTTGCATACGTGGGATTATTGTATTTAGTTGAAATTCTATTTCTTTATCCAGTCTCAAGATTAACCTGGTTCCTAAATCTAATCCAGTACTAGCTATCATAACTATTTCGCATCCTCCCGAAATACTAGATGAAATTTATTACAAACTTGTACTTGACCAAACCCTTCGTAGGTGCGATCGCCTACTCCTTTCAACTCTAACCTTTCTAACGCCTCAATCCAATCTTTCTCCTTATCTTTGATTGTACTAAATAAATAAACCGCACCTTTATTCGTGATTAACTCCACATCCTTCATTAACCCCCAAGCTGAATTCCAGCCAGAAATATAGTCATAGCTACTATAAGCAACATGTAGTTCAACTGGGTAATCCGTTAACTGAGAAAACTGTCGCAGCATATCTGAAGAAATTACCATAGTGCGTTGCCAGTTCTCAGTTAAAATAGCATCCGATTGCAAATCTAATGTAAAATAAACCCGATTCTCTAGCGGACGATTGCCAAAAAGATTTCCCCACTCACGCCAACGCTGCTGGAGTGCAGCGTTAAACTTCTTGATCCGTGAAGCAACATCTGTATTCGGTTCAACCCGATTCGCTTCTATTTTAACCTTCCCTAATCCCCGCGAAGCCGCACCACCGAAACGAAATGTATGAGCGTTGATGAAATCAGTCATTAATTGAGCAAGATTGTCATCGTTTACCAAAATTGAACTACGATAGATAACAGGTAACCAGTCCTTAGATTTATGTTTAGATTCTACGGGAAATGATTCATTCAAAACCTCAAGGCTATAAAGTATCTCTGATTCCGATGTAGCCCTGCATCGATTAATCCCGACGCGAGTGAGTAGTCGTTTAGTGACTGAATGCTTTAAATACCCATATTGACTATGTGAATAAAAGCCACTATAGGGTTCTACTCGCTCCCCTTTCTCGGTTGGGCAACTTGGGTCATAAAGACTATCGTAACCTTCAGCACAAAATCGGTCAATCAAGGTGTCAAAAACACCATTTCCTTCACATTTTCCATTCCGTTCCCGCTTAAAACCGGGCTTGGTTTTAGAACTAACCGCCGTGGCAGGTAGAACCTGAACCTCATCGGCGACAATTGGCAACTCTCCATCCCCTTCATTTTTTACCTTGGCTGATGCTGGATAACCATTGTGAAAAATGGCAGCATTCTCACTCAGAAATAGGGCTTGGAAATCACCACCCACTTCACTCAAATCAGCATTCTGCCGACCGGATTGTTGTAACATTACAGCAGCCATCGCTCCCCGAATTACTGAACCCGGAATATAGTCTGCTGCTTCACTGACTGAACCCCCTGGTTTTTTTCGTCCAATTGCTAAAGGAGATAACACCTTAATTTCCAGTTGAATGCGCTTCATTTACTCCTCCTTTGGCTAAATAATTCCACACTGACTCATCCACCTGAATTGGGGGAAGTTCCCACTTCAACCATCCCAATCCTGTGGATTTAGAACCGCCCAAAGCATTAATATGGTGTAACCCAGCTAAAATTAAGGCTTTGGCATAGAAAGGAAAATTGGGCTGAAGATGAATGTCTCCAGTAAACTTAAGCTGAATATTAGCGGGTGAGGTTTCTAGGAAGTAGAGTTTTTTCTCTTCAGCAGTATGACGACGACGATTAATAGTCACACCAGGGCGGAGAACTTCTGGCGGGAGATTGTCTGGTTCTTCTTGGCAAATTAAGTCATCAAAAATGACTCGTGACGGTAAGGCGGGATTGCCAAAAATCTGACAAATTAGGCAATGATATCGGTGATCTCCAGATACTCGATAATCCTCAGATACTCGATAATCCTCGTCTCGTTGAAAACGCCTCACCTCCTCTGCGGGAAAATCTGCACGTTGGGGACACATAGTTTGAGGATTGGGTGCTTGACAAATTGCCCAGCCTAACCCCCGTGCTAATTTCTCACATTCATGGCGCAAACGCCCTTTAAGTTGAGATGCAGGAATTAGGAGTTTGTTGTCCGCAGTACGCACAATTGGCTTATCGGCAAGAGAACCGGAAGAACCTCCTGCACCCACACATAAAGCGGTATGAATGACAGCCGTTAGGGACATTCTTTCGACTGGATTGGATAATAATTCTTGTAGATAAATCATGGTAATCGCGCCTCCGTCTGGTTCGGTTGTTCAGTGGTTTCGACAATAAAAGGATAAAGTTCGACCAATTCCTGCCATATAGTTTCATAGGTAGTCGTACCATCCTTTTCCGGTAACGACATCCACGGTGCTAAATTACCATTATTAGTCTTGGCATTACACCAGGCTTTTTCAAAATAATCCGCCAATAGTTTTTGGTTTTCTGGTTTCAATCGAACGCGGAAATAGCGATAATTTAGCATAGCTGTCTGTTTGCCTTGTTCGAGTAAACGGCGGATTTGATAAAGTTGCGATCGCGGAAATTCTGACTGCTTTAATTTCTCCCCGGTTTCAATCAATCCGCCGAGTTCGTGTAAGGTATAAGGTGCGCCATAGAGTTTCAGGGTTGGTTTACTTTTTTCTTGTTCCTGCATAGTTAAACCCTCTTGGCGAAACTTTGCAATATCTGAGGAAATCATGGTTACCGATTTCAGGGTGAGAAAGTCAACTGTACCGCCGTGATAGTTATAATATTTTTTTAAGTCCTTTGCCTTCTTCTTTGCTGATTTGAGTAATTGCTCATAGAATCTTTTGGCATAGTAGATGGGGGTATTATAAGCCGTAATTAAAACACCGATAGACGTACTCAGTTCACAATGGCTTTGGGGTGGGACTTTACCTTTATATCGATGGGCTTCCTGTTGACTCGGCAATGACTTGTAACTCATTTCTAAAAGTATAGATTCAAACTCATCGCCAATGGTTTGAGCTATTTTCAGGGCTTTGTTAGCAGGGACAACGATTAACACATCATCTCCACCCAGCAGCAAAATCTCAAAAGGGTGAATCCACTCCCCATTTTTATGGGTTGATTCATCATCCGGGTCTAAGTTTTGCAATTGATGAGGTTCTAGGTGTTTGGCTAATGCAATATAAACGGATTTTTTCGTTGCCTCAAAAATATCTGCACTAAATTTTCTATATTGCTCAGGACTTTGAATTGATTTTTGGATGTACCCTCCCATATTATTGCCATCAGCATAAATGTAACCCACAAAGCCATCACTAGCATCCCCAATTTCTGTCAAGGTTTGGGCTGCTTCAACTGTTATAGACGATTTATTTCGGTAGTACTTTTCTCTATAGTGGTGATTTATTTCTAAGAATTCATCATTGAACTTCGTTACCCAGTCTTCAATAGATTCCGGTTTCCAGGTAAAGTGTTCGGTGTACCATTTGGGTAACTTGTCTGGCTTAACGGCACGCTTTGCTAATAATCCCACAATCCGCTTCCGGGCTAAAGGTTCAGATAACCAAGGTTGACTCGGAATCGTATTGGCTTGTACCGCAGCTAAAGCGCCAGTATTATCATCCCGGAGTAAATAAGGATGGGTTTCAAACATAGGCGGATAGCGACGGCTGGGACGTTGGACATCTGGTAAGTTATTACCGTTGCGTCGCTTCTGAAATAAAGCCGCCAGTTTCCCAGTTATTTCGTTAAAGTTCTTGCGATTTTCAAATAAGTATTTCCAGATTTGACCGTTTTTAAGTTGACCAAAGTAGGCGCTTGTGATCGGATTTGTTTGCCGTTTCTTATCCTGTAAATACCAGTCTAACCATTTGGTTTGTTCAATCGGATTGTCAAGTAATCCAAATCGCAGTTCCAGCAATCTGAAACTTTCTCCTACAGCACAAGAATTAGCGGTCAAGGTTTCTTCTGTATAGCGTTTTTCAATTAAATTGACCAAATCCGGGACAAACGCTGTAGGGCAAAAGGCTAAAATGTTACCCCCTGTTGAGTAAATAACTAACTCAGGAACAAGTGCTTCCCATAACTGTTGCAGTTTTTGATCTTGGTGTTGTAATTCTCGCCTAACCTTTTGGCAATATTTTCTCGCTCGGTAACATTCCGGAAAATCCTCTGGTAACTGTTCACACTTGAAAAAAGCGGGTAAATCGATTAAATTAATTCGGTCAAGCAAGGCTGACGCGCCCCGAATTTCTGGAAGTTTAGCGGATTCAAATACATAGCCTTTAATCTTTGTTGCACCGCCGTAGACTAAACCGATTCGGGTAGTTTGCTCCCACAAATTGGGATAATTATCCTTAAGATCAGTGATTTTATCTGGAAAATAGTCTTTGGAAATTCCTTGCAGTTGCTGGACAGCTTCAACCTGCGATCGCACTTCCTCTGGAACCTCTTTTCCTTGATACAACGCCTCTCGCATTTGCTGCAAGATACTTAGATTATCATGTTTCCGTCCCTCGCCCCAAGCGAGACACCAGGCGATTCCAATAGTTAGAGGGTGTAGAGAATGGGTCATAATTGAGCGTGCTTTTAAGTTATTGTATCCAAATACTAGAGAGAATAGATAGGGGAATATCTAGCTTGTGCGCTCCTTCCTTTCTCTGTGACTCCCAATCCAAACAGCATCTAGGTTTAGGGTTCCTCAGTCGGGTGATTTAGTAACTATTGTTACTGACAAAAAGGGGGACAAGGATAAGAATTGTCTTCGCTAATCATTGCCGAAAGCTATATCAACTGGAACCGGATTATCCCCCTAGCTGGATGTTGGATTACCGAGAAAGTGCGGCGGGTAATTCCACGGGAAATACTTCACCCACGGAGACATCGTGAGTGTGAGTCGCCACGACGACAACGCCTAAACGGGGGTCATAACATCCCACCCAGGCGGCGGGATGACATTCGTGAACCAGGTAACTGTACAGCCAAATCGGACCTTTTCCTTCGATGACGATACCTTGGTTGAAGGGTATTCCTTCTGGTAGTTTTAGTCCTTTAATATCTGGGGGGGAAATAATGCCGTCTTCTGTGGCAATCTGGAAATGCAGGTGTTGATAGGGTAAACCAGTTTGGGTTTGATGGGGAAGCAGTTGAAGTTGAATCGCGTTCATGGTTTTTGCTGTTCTGTGAGTACGAGGCTAATGTAGCACCCCCTGGGAAAGACCCTTTTCCAGCACAAGTAAGGGACTATAGAGACAAGGGGGTTGGCGTCGGGGAGGAGGGGATGAAAACTCTGGTATCAGTAAGGTGGGCAATGCCCACCCTACAACTTGAAAAATTTACCCGGTATGCTGGATAAGCGGAGGAATAGAGGAAGGCGATCGCACGGATTCGGTAAAAAGATGATAACCTTTTTATTTTCGGGGATTACGGGGAGAATAGGGGTGTAACCTTGTCAAATAGAGAGGGATTACTACCAGGAGAAGGTGCGGTTGGACGCTATGCTGACTTACTTAAAACTGGACGTAGAGGGGATAATCTAACACCTCACCACATTCCTTCTAATGCTTTTATGGCAGCAAAGGTTCCTGGCTACACTAGAGGAATGGGCATTGCTATGATGATGGAACATCCTTTGCCCGGTCAAGGAGGTCGTCATCGTCAAACTATCTCTTATGGACAATCTCCTGATTTAAGTCTTTCGCCTAGGCAGGCTCTGGCTAGAGAGATTAGAGATGCGCGATCAATTTATTGGCGTCAGGGACTTTATACGCCAGAAATTAGACGCAGCTTACAGGATATTATCCAGTTCAATAAGTTAGCTTGGCAGGGTATTTTTGAGCAGGGAGAAAATAGCTGATGTCACAAACCAATTGGATTCGTGTCTTAGAGGCTAATAAATTGATGCGATCGCGCCAAGAGGTGATCGCCTTTGAAACGGCGTTAGCTGAACTAGCAAAGCATCCTCAAACCGAGGATTTACCCACCTTACATCTCATTTTCGATGATCGCTGTGAACAGCCAGAGGTCATGTTTAGCCTGCTTCATTTTCTAGAATCCTTTGATTTACAGCAACAGCTTCAAGCATTTATTACTGTGGCGCCTCAATTAATCGGGTTGGCTCAAGATTGGGCGAGAATCATCCATACTCGGATTTTGAATGATGATTCGGCTTGTCAGTTGTATCGAGAGTTGTTACATTCGGTTAACTCACAACACCCAAATTTTATCCGTCAATTGCTTGAAGACAGCGCTACTCGTCATTTAACCGATCTGAATTCGCCAGGGGAGTTAATGAAACAGGTTTGAGACAACTCAGTCTACCCTAGATATAGGAGCAACCCCTTAAAAATCCGGCATTCACCCCATCATGGCACCCCGCAAACGCAGCCAAACCCAACCCCCTCCATCCCGCCATCCCTGGACACCGGATACAGAATTAGTCGGACTTGTCTTAGAATTAACTCCCAACGCCCCAGACTCCCTCTATACTCAATACACCGTCGGACTCCACGCCTGGTTCTTAGATCAAGTTCGCCAAACTAACCCCGAACTCTCCGCCTATCTCCATGATGGTCAATCCGAGAAACCTTTCACCCTCTCCCGCTTAGACGGAGACTTCCTCACCTCTGGAAAAACCCTCAAACTCAAACCCGATACAACCTACCGTTGGTACATCACCGCCCTTTACCCACCCCTAACCCAATGGCTCGCCGAATGGGTTCATCACCTGCCAGATATGATTAAGTTACGCGGTGCTGTCCTCAAGATTAGCCGTTGGCACATTGCTTTAGCACCAACCACTTATCATAACTTATTCACCCCAACCCCCACGCCATCCCAATCTCTAAGCCTCAGCTTCCTAACCCCCACCAGCTTTCGCCGCAAGGGGCACCATTTCCCTTTACCGGTTCCCAGGAATCTATTCCACAGCTATTTGCGGCGCTGGAATGATTTTTCTCTTCAACCCTTTGATCAAACCGCATTTTTAGACTGGGTAGACGAAAATGTGGTGATTCAGCGTCACCGTTTAGAATCGATGAAAGTCGCAGCCGGAAAGAAAGGAGTCGTCACCGGATTCACAGGTGCGATCGCGTTAGGACTCGACTCAGGTGCCACCCAACACCCAGAATTTAGCCAATTATTCCATACCTTAACCCAATTTGCCCCCTACTGCGGCACCGGACACAAAACCCCCTTTGGCTTAGGACAAACCCGCCTAGGCTGGTTATCCCCCGAAACCCCCGCCCTCCCCTCAATAGAAACCCTCTTAGCCGAACGCATCAGCGAATTAACCCAACAATTTCTCGCCCAACGCCAGCGCCAGGGGGGAAATCGGGCGCAAGACATCGCCGAAACCTGGGCAACCATCTTAGCACGACGAGAAATGGGGGAATCCTTAAACGCGATCGCAGATGATCTAGAGATGCGTTATCAAACCGTCAAAACTTACGCCAAGTTAGCCCGCCGTGCCATCTTGAACCCTGACAGATAACTCTACTTAATTAACAGTATTACAGTTGTTCCCTGTAACCGCTACTATTGCTATGTATAACATTGAGGCGGTTCAGGGGCAATGCATGAATTGAATTCATCCTCCTCCACACAAGCAGAACGGTTTCGGCGGCTTCAGAGCCAGTTGCGCGATCGCTGGTCTAGTATTGATCTATTTGACCAAGATGATCGCGACATATTGGTAGTGCCCTCTGTCTCCGTTGATCAGCGAGAACTAGCCAAGATTCCGGGTTTTCTGCACTATGAGGAACGGCTGTTATTTTCCCTGATTCGCTTACGCAATCCCCGCACCCGCCTGATTTACGTAACGGCGGTACCGCTATCGCCGATTGTGATTGATTATTATTTGCAACTTTTACCCGGAATTCCCTTTTCTCACGCTCGTGAGCGTTTGATGCTCCTCTCAACCTATGATGCCTCACTCAAACCCCTGAGCCAAAAAATATTAGAACGTCCCCGGCTAATGGCGCGAATTCGTCAGGCGCTGCGTCCGCACAAATCCTATATGGTTTGTTACAATTCCACCCAGCTTGAGCGAGAATTATCAGTAAAACTCGGTCTACCCCTTCTCGCACCTGACCCCGATTTACTCTACTGGGGAACCAAAAGTGGGAGTCGGGAAATTTTTAAACTCAGTGGTGTCTCCCATCCCGATGGCTGTGAAACAATGTGGACAGTGGACGAGTTGGTGGAAGCGGCGGCTGTATTGTGGGAACGTCATCCCGACTTAAAGCGGATGGTGATTAAACTCAATGAAGGCTTTTCTGGGGAAGGGAATGCCATCCTGGATTTGAGAAAAATCCCCAACGCGGCACCAGCAAAAGCGTCTCATGATCAACGGGTTGCAGCTATCCACGAAGACTTAGAACATTTAGGCTTTCAGGCACAGAATGAAACCTGGACTCAATTTTCCAGTCGCATCCCAGAGTTAGGCGCGATTGTCGAAATATTTATCGAAGGAGAGAAAAAGCGATCGCCCAGTGTGCAAGGGTATATTACCCCGCGTGGTGAGGTAAAGATACTATCCACCCATGATCAAATTTTAGGCGGTCCAGATGGTCAGATTTATCTGGGCTGTCGATTTCCCGCTGATGCAGCCTACCGCTTACCCCTGCAACAGATGGGAATTAAGGTGGGACAAGTTCTGGCACAAAAAGGTGCAATCGAGCGTTATGGCGTGGATTTTGTCGCCGTTCACCAGCCGGAGAAGGGGGAAAATGCCTGGGATTTACAGGCGATAGAAATTAACTTACGCAAAGGGGGAACCACCCATCCGTTTATGTCTCTGAGGTATTTAACCAATGGTCATTACGACGCCTCAACGGGTTTATTTTACAGCCAGCAAGGTCGCCAGAAATATTACATCGCTACTGATAATTTACAACGGGATCATTACCGAGGGTTAATGCCCAATGATCTCATGGATATTATCACCCATTATCGTCTACATTTTGATAGCAGTACCCGTACTGGCAATGTGTTTCATTTGATGGGCGCCCTTTCAGAGTTCGGCAAACTGGGATTAACCTGTATTGGCGACTCCCCTCCAGAAGCGGAGGCATTTTATAACCAGGTGATGCAAGTATTGGATCACGAAACCACCGGGACTGAGAATGACCAGTTTTCTTATCCCTGTGAGCCGATTTCCTGGTTCTCTAAGTGATATCGAATCCGCTTGATTGCATACAGATGCGGCTTTCCCGTAGTTAGGGCTTGCTGCACAACGGCAAAACCCTTATCTATCAAGGCTTTGAATAGCATAGACATTGGATCATCTTCAAGGAAATAGGGTAAAACCCTTTCATACCCTTGCACCGCTATCAGGGAAAATGTATCATTGCTCCCCCTGCTCCCCCTGCTCCCCCTGCTCCCCCTGCTCCCCCTGCTCCCTTCACCCACAACTTATGCAGCAAGCCCTAGTTAGGATGGTAATAAAAATGAGCTATCTCCTAGGGTTTGATTAATGACGACTACATCAGTTTCCAGATATGTCACTCGTAATCCAGACATTTTAAGCGGTGAACCGATTATCATCGGGACGCGCATATCGGTGCGAGTCATTGTCGGCTTATGGCGATTGGGTACTCCTCCTGAAGAAATTCCGGCTCAGTATCCCCAGCTTACCCTGGCTCAAGTCTTTGATGCCCTGAGCTTCTATTTAGATAACCAGACTGAAATCAATGAGTATATTGAGCGAAATCGAATCCCAGACGATCTGATTCATCCCGCAGTTCGCAAAGCCTTAGAAGCGGAATGAAAATCTTTGCGTCACTCTACACAGATGAGGATATTGCTAATTTGGTTGCCACTCTTCTCAGAGCTAGAGGTTTGGATGTCCTAACAACTCTTGATGCTGGGATTGCGGGTTGCTCTGATCAGCAACAATTGGCTTATGCTGCGGCACAAGAGCGATGTCTATTGACTCACAATCGAGTGGATTATGAAAGATTGCACCTGAGCTACATCGAAATCGGACAACAGCATTCAGGCATCATTGTCACACCTCAAAATAATGCTTATGAGATTGCTAAACGAGTCGGTATCATTCTGAATACTCTGACAGCCGATGAGGTTTTTAACCAGCTTTTGTATGTGTAACAATTACCAGAAATTTTGCACAGATGAAGCTGGATAGCCAATAGGATTGGATGCTGACCTTGATTAGGGTTAGTTTTGCGTGCCAATACAGCACGGTAGAGATCCCCCCAAACCCCCCTTTTTAAGGGGGGCTTACTTTGGGTTCATGTCAACGAGAGTAGGTTGGGTTGATGTCCTGTCCCCAACAAGCACGGGTTAGCTTTTGGATATTATCTGCTATCCCTAAAAACAGCAAAGGCTCAATCAGGATAAAACCAACCCCTCAACCAAAGGTTGTACCGTTCCACCCCCACATACTACCCTTGGCATCAGCGAACTCAATATAAATTCGCTTAATCGGGACACCCAGCTTTTCACTAATCACCTGGCAAAAGTCTTGACTCATTGCCTGGGTTTGGGCTGGACTCATCGTGCCAATACTTTTGACTTCTATGTAGCAGGTTGGTTCAACAGTACCGCCAAAGGTCATGGATACACCCTCTTCAAATGCCGTCATCACATAAGATTCAGGCTTGCCTACATGCTGGGCTAGCTTAGCGGAAAGGATTTTTAGCAACCCTTCCACTAGGGTAGGTTCTAGATTCGTGACAGATGATTGAACTTTAATCAGAGGCATTATGTTTAGTCTTGCAACTTCATCAAAACCATTTGGGATAGGGGGTCAGTCTCTAGCCACCATATTGCCAACCGGTGCTTTCGAGTGAAAGCGGCTCTCCTTCCCGGTGGACACCTGCGGCAATCACTTCACCCACATAAACACTGTGATCCCCCTTTTCCACCGCATCGATTACTTTACATTCGATGTAACCGAGGGAGTCAGAAATAATCGGACAGCCGGTGGCTTCTCCTTCATAAAA
This sequence comes from Coleofasciculus sp. G2-EDA-02, assembly GCF_040226375.1. Classification (NCBI taxonomy): domain Bacteria; kingdom Bacillati; phylum Cyanobacteriota; class Cyanophyceae; order Coleofasciculales; family Coleofasciculaceae; genus Coleofasciculus; species Coleofasciculus sp. G2-EDA-02. Next base: position 26,405 of record NZ_JAVKEW010000128.1, read on the forward strand.
TTCCACATCCTCGAACTTATTCCCAACCCGGCTTTGGGGTTTAAAGAATTTCGCCGCCATGTTTTTTTGTCCACTGTCTAGGAAGCTGATGCTGAACACCCCACTTTTTTTCAGCATTTCGTGAGATCCCGTCTCTTTCTTAATACAATTGACCACCAGTGGCGGTTCAAAGGAAGACTGCATCAGCCAACTTACGGTGAAACCGTTTAAGTTATCACCCTCTTTGACGCCGCAGATATATAAACCATGGGGAATCTTACGCAGCATCGTTTTTTTCGCTTGTTCGTCTAGCAAGGCATCCTCTCCCTAAATTGCACAGATCTGGCATTCAGTGTACCAAGAGGTCAGGGATTTTGGGTGCAGGGGAGAGTTTTGACCCTTCACTTTGTTCGACGGAACATGGTTTGTAGGGGCGGGTTTTACTACTATCGTTTCTTTTTGACCCCGATGTGACTAAACCCGCCCTGACCCCCCTCTTTCCAGACGTTCCGAGGACGCCAGGTTTTGCGAACTCGACCTAGAATCCCTTTGTGTGAGAAATTCTGCTTAAACTTCTTAAATTCACCCGCATCTAACCAGACGCCGTGACAGTGGGGGCATTTTTCATACCAGATACTATACCTGTCAATATCAATCATGCGAAACATCGTCGCGCCACAGCGAGGACAGTCCACATCGTCATCCACTTGATCAAATTGATGTCCCATTTCTGGATTTCCAATGTCCAAACTCTCGGAGTCTTTAATCCGCTTGAGTTTTTCAGCTTCCAGAGAATCAAACCAAATCCCTTTGCAGTTACAGCAGCGATCGACTTCTATGCCACCATGGGTGATAGACTCTAAGCTTTCACCACATTTAGGACAGACGGTTGGCTTCATAGTTGACTGGGGAACAGAGAAAAGGCAATACAATCACTATACTCGCAGGGAATTCTAATGGGAGCAGGTCAATCTAATCTCCTCTTCTCCTGCAAGGGCGGGTTTAGTCAAGTTAGGGTGTCTCCAGAACGTTATCGGTAAAACCCGCCCCTACAACCCTGCTCCCTGAATCCCCTGTGCAGCCTATCTCCCCTCACGGCGAAAGAGGTGGGAGTGCTCCGGGTGATAGAGACGGGAACGTGTCCCTGTCTTAGTATCTTGGCTAGATATTGCCTCTGGTAAAGACCAAGGTGTTCTCAAGGCGGGACTGATAATATAAAGTGTTGTCCGAATTAGATTTTCCTGGTGAGTCAGTGCTGCCATTTGTTCTAGAGGGACAAGCCAGATTTTTTCATCCGACCAACCAATGCGGAAACAGATAGCAACCGGGGTATTGGCTGGATAATGCTGGAGGAGTTTGGCTTGGGCGGCTTCTACATGACGAGCGCTTAGATAAAGACAGAGGCTGGCTTGATGCGCGGCTAGGGATGCTAATTCTTCCGGCTCGGGTACGGCTGATGCTCGACCACTAATGCGTGTCAGGATAATGGTTTGTACCACGTCCGGTACTGTGAGTTCAACCCCTAGTTTAGCCGCAGCCGCTTGGTAAGCACTAATCCCAGGAATCACTTCAAAGGGAATTTCCGCTTCGGTAAGGGCTTGCATTTGCTCGTGAATGGCGCTGTATAGACTCAGATCACCCGAATGCAGACGAACGACTGATTTTTGCGATCGCACTCGTTCGATCATCAGGGGTAAGATGTCTTCTAGGATTTTATTCCCAGTTCGGATAATTTCTGCATCAGGACGGGTTTCCTGCAAAATTTGTGATGGCACTAAGGAGTCGGCAAATAAAATAACATCTGCTTTTTGCAGAATTTTCACCGCTTTAACGGTTAATAACTCCGGATCTCCAGGACCGGCACCAATGATGTAGACGGTTGGGGCTAGGGAAGGGAGAGGGTTTTGAAGTTGAGTAGAGTCAGAGGTTTGATACATATAAATTTCCGGAGCAAGTTCATGGAGATAGGAAATAAGAAATGGTAGATGCACCCTGGTTTAGTCCTAGAGATTTTTTCTCTGGGACTTTTATTTTTAGGCAACCTTTCCGGAGCAAGTTCATGGGGATAGGAAATAAGAAGTGGTAGATGCACCCTGATTCAGTCCTAGAGATTTTTTCTCTGGGACTTTTATTTTTTTAGGCAATTAGTCCGGATTGGGTTCATGGGGATAGGAAGAAAGAAATGGTAGATGCACCCTGGTTCAGTCCTAGAGATTTTTTCTCTGGGGCTTTTGTTTTTTTAAGGGATTAGTCCGGATTGGGTTCATTAGGATAGGAAGAAAGAAATGGTAGATGCACCCTGGTTCAGTCCTAGAGATTTTTTTCTCTGGGGCTTTTTTTTAGGCAATTAGTCCGGATTGGGTTCATTAGAATAGGAAGAAAGAAATGGTAGATGCACCCTGGTTCAGTCCTAGAGATTTTTTCTCTGGGGCTTTTATTATGTGTCATTGGTCATTTGTCAAATTATAAAGTTTAAACTCAAATCTTACACCATCCTCTAAAAAATTTTTTAATAGATTTTGCATTTTTTCCGGGCGTAAGCATTCATCCGTGTCAACTTAAGCCACAACCCTTGCCAATTATTATTTCGAGCAGTTCGACACAAACTGGGGCGCGAAGCTTGCTCCCTCTGCTCCCCCTGCTTCCCCTGCTTCCCCTGCTCCCTCTGCTCCCTCTGCTTCCCCTGCTCCCTCTACTCCCCCTGCTCCCCCTGCTTTTAGCGTTAAGTTGACACCAATGACCCCTGTGTTAGTCAGAAACTGTATCCCACTGCTGATTTTCCGGTGGTACAACATCGGGTAGAGGACGACGGAACCAATAGAGCCATGCTAAACCTGCCAATCCTAAGAGAATTGACACTAAACTTACTATTTGGGCAATGCGTAAAGGTCCCACCATGAGGCTATCCGTTCGCAATCCTTCAATCCAAATGCGACCTGCACTATAACCCACCAGATAGATGAGCGCCAATGTTCCCACTTTCAGGTGCGGTTTCCGTTTCAAATCCCGAAAGAATAAGGTGATCATTATCACAAAAATCAATACATTCCACAACGACTCATAAAGAAACGTGGGATGGAAATACTCATAATTCATGTACCCTGGAGGGCGCTGTTGGGGAGGAATATAAAGTTTCCACGGCAAATTTGTGGGACTACCAAAGGCTTCTGAATTAAAGAAATTTCCCCAACGTCCAATAGATTGCCCCAAAATCAGCGAAGGAACAACCACATCGGCTAATAACCAAACCGATAGTTTCTGAACACGGGCAAAAATGATCGTGGCGACAAGTCCCCCCAAAATGGCACCGTGAATCGCGATACCGCCTTTCCAAATTGCAATAATATCTTCCGGGCGTTGGGCGTATTGTTCCCACTCAAACAAGACATAGTAAAGTCTGGCACAGGGAATTGCCGCAATCACTAGCCAGATTGCCAAATCAGCGATCGCGTTTGGGTCAATATTACGACGTTTGGCTAAATATTGGGACAAACTGACTCCAATTAATACGGCTGAAGCAATTAATAAACCGTACCACCTGATAGTCAGTGGTCCTAGCTTCACCAGAATCGGTCCTGGAGAGGCAAGTTGAAACCCCAGGATCACAGAAGGTATGGCTTGCAGCATTTGGGTATAGCGGAGAGTGAATTAAAAATAGTCAATGTATTCGCGTGAGTTCCCAGGCTCAACTCTACCATCCCATTGTTCCGGCTCCACCTTTGAATGGTCCGACAATATCCTTGGTGATCCATCCCCCGTAGAAGTCCCCGGGTTGGGATTGAACTAACTCATCATCGACATAGCAGGCGTCCATTTTACTGGCATAAAAGCTAAAATGGTCTTTGATTGAGGAAAACTCTGGGGTTGGTTCAGGATAATACCAGCCAGCATTAGCAGCCCGCTTGTCACCCACCACAACGTCGGCGTATCCAGCCATTCCCTTCCATTCGCAAAAACTTTTACGCTCTGTCTTAGGAAGGTGTTCTAGCTTGATGTCTTCCGGTGGGATGTAATAGCTAGGAGGATGGCTCGTTTCCAATACCCGTTTTGCCCGTCGGGTGTCTGCGATCGCAATCCCGTTAAAGATTACCCGAATATGCTTTGTTGTCTCCTCTAGGCGTGGAGGACGTGGGTAATCCCAGACAGATTCTTGACCAGGTTCTGGAGTAATACGATTGGGTTTCACGGTTTAGCTGTGTTCTCTAATCAGACGGTAGATTCGATTCTGTTGGCTTATGTGTTGCTAATGTTACCAGTTTTTCGGAAAATTTTCTAATCAATACTCAATCTTATCCATTTTGGGCAGTTTCATACTCTGGCAAGTAATCGACACAATGGCGTTGACCAATATTTCCATCACTCAAAGACTTAAACAAATCCTAACTTTTTCGATGTCTGTCATATCTCCAATTAATCGCTGTAAAGGAGGAGGCAGTTCTTTAATCAGAGTTGGCACAGCAAAAATCTGCTCTTTCTCTAAACGTTCTGGATTTTCATAGATGTCAATCACTTCCAGTTCATAACGTCCTTTCAAGTATTTTTCACAGATAATTTTTATGTTTTTAACAGCTTGGATGGACTTGAAATTATTCTGAGCAATATACAAACGTAAAACATAAGTTTCTACCTCCAGATTTTCCAGCGCCTCGAAACTTGATTGAGAGTTGTCAATGAACTCCAGCGGATTCTCGTTTTTTTCAAAATTATTCATTACGCTCTGTTTTACCTCCCGATAATACCAATCTAGTCATTGTACCGTGACTTCCTCAAAAGCTCGCTACAATACGCTCCATTTTTTTATTCCGGATTACGCATTACGTATATTCATTCATTCCTATTCTCAAGTCTCTCTAGAATCAGAATGACGTAGCTGTGCCCGTCTTTGGCGATCCTTTATCAGTGTATTCTCCCGCAACTTCTCTTGCTGAATCATTTGTTCGATTTCTTCTTTTTGAGTTTCAAATTCAGCTTGCAAGGCTTGAATCTGAACCTCCATAATCTGGCGTTTGCGTTCGATTTCATGCTGCTTACGTTCAATGGCTTGTCGGCGAATCAATGCTTCTGCCTTTTCTTGCGCTTCTTGTATGGTTCGTGCGGTTCCCGCCATGACACCACCGACTCCTAAATACACATCAACCAATTGCACTCCCGTATCTGTCAAACGGAATTCACGGACTTGATGAGAATGTTTCATCCCACGAGATTTCAGGACATAAAGTAAGCGATTGCGTTCGCCGCCACTTTCTTCATCCCGCAACAACAACCACGTATCCATTAACGAGGAAATGCCCAGATCTGTCTGTTCCTGGGGATTGCCGCCTAAATTAAGATGGGTCAAAACTGTGGTAATTTGGTGCGTTTTAAAGAAATCAATCAGACGCATCATAAATGATTTCACTTGCATAGAGTTGCCGATATCCGTCAGATTTGATATGGGATCGATGATGACAACAGTGGGTTTAAAATCATTGACAAAATGATGAATTTTGACTAAATGCGTCTCTAACCCATAAAAGGTGGGACGCATCGCTTTAATTTTCAATAAACCCTTATATACAGATGGCTCCAAATCAATGCCAATTGATCGCATATTGCGGATAATCTGACTAGCCGATTCCTCGAAGGCAAAGTAGAGACATTGTTCTCCTCGCAAGCAAGTTGCCTGAGCGAAATGGGCGCAAAGCGAACTCTTTCCTGTTCCCGCTGTACCGGAAATCAAAATACTGCTCCCACGAAAATATCCTGCACCTCCCAGCATGGTATCTAAGCGATCAACACCGGTGGATATCCGCTCATTGGATACCTGATAATCTAGCCCCACAGAGGTAAGGGGTAATACCGAAATGCCGTCTTCTTCAATTAAGAAGGGATATTCATTTGTCCCGTGTCTGGAACCGCGATATTTGACAACATGTAACCGTCGTGTTGCCAGTTCATTGATAATCCGTTGATTGAGGAAGATGACACAATCAGAAACGTATTCTTCTAAACTTTGACGGGTAAGGGTATTTTGACCACTTTCACCCGTAATAATCGCCGTCACTCCTTTTTCCTTAAGCCAAAGAAACAGTCGCCGCAATTCAGAACGCACGATCGCATTATTTTGCAATCCGGCAAACAAAGCCTCTAAGCTGTCTAAGGCAACTCGCTTGGCGTTAATTGAGTCTATGGCATAGCCGAGACGAATAAATAAGGCTTCGAGATCATATTCACCTGTTTCCTGAATCTGAGTGCGATCAATATGCACATAATGAATCGCTAGCTTCTTTTGATCGGCTAATGCTGGTAAATCCCAACCGAGGGAGGCGACATTCTGCGTCAGTTCCTCTGGCGACTCTTCAAAGGACATGAAAACACCCGGTTCCTCGTACTCCATGGCGCCGCGTACCAGAAATTCCATTGCCATGAGTGTCTTACCACAGCCTGCTTGACCGCAAACTAATGTGGGACGCCCTTGAGGTAATCCGCCATTGGTAATTTCATCAAGTCCTTGGATACCAGTTGGACATTTGATCAGTTTGGCTTTTTTTGTCATTCGTCTTCTGTCATTCGTCTTATGTCATAATCAAGGGAGTGAGAAGCAAGTTACGTCATTGGGAAGGGTTTAAGCAAGATTTACATCAATTAATATAGTAGGATTTATTTTCACCAACCTAACTTAGAGAGAATTTGGCTATCTTTTGATTAGAGCAATAATTGAGTCAATTTATGCTTTAGATTTATTCTTTATTGATTGTATCTCGACGGTTCCCCACTCCAACTCCTACTGAGGCGGTAGAATCAGATCTAAACCCGACTGCTTCACTCTCATTTCTATTCCCGCTAATGTTCTTGACAAAATAAACAATCTGTGGAATCAAAGAATCATCAGACTTATGATTTATCCCGTCACCCCGTCCCCCCATTCTCCCGTCTCCCCAGAAAATCTTCAGCAAGATGTAACCAATACACCCCTATTAGGGGCAAGTTTCGCTGAGTTAACCCAGTGGGTACAACAGCAAGGACAACCCGCCTATCGGGGGCGTCAGCTTCATAACTGGATTTATCAAAAAGGGGCGCGATCGCTAAGTGAGATTTCGGTCTTTTCCAAGTCATGGCGAGAGGCTTTAGTTGATGTCCCCATTGGTCGCTCTACTTTACATTATCGCTCTCAGGCTCCCGATCGCACGGTTAAATATTTGCTGAGGTTGGCAGATGGTAATATTATCGAAACAGTGGGGATTCCCACCGCTAATCGGTTAACGGTTTGTGTCTCCTCCCAAGTCGGTTGTCCCATGGCGTGTGACTTTTGTGCGACGGGGAAAGGCGGATTTACCCGGAATCTCCAACGTCATGAGATTGTTGATCAAGTTTTGACGGTTCAGGAAGATTTTGGGCAACGGGTGAGTAATGTTGTATTTATGGGTATGGGAGAACCCTTACTCAATTTAGAGGCGGTTCTCGCTGCGGTGCAATCCCTCAATCAGGATATTGGCATCGGCATGCGATCGCTAACTATCTCCACCGTAGGCATTCGCGATCGCATCCGTCAACTGGCAGAGCATAAACTGCAACTGACATTTGCCGTCAGTCTCCACGCTTCTAATCAGCAACTGCGCGAACAACTGATTCCCAGTGCTAAACACTATCCTTTAGCCGATTTACTACAGGAATGTCGGGATTATGTCAAGATAACCGGACGCCGAGTCACCTTTGAATATATCCTATTGGCAGGACTCAATGACCAGCCCGAACATGGAATAGAATTAGCTCAACACCTACGTGGGTTTCAGAGTCACGTTAATTTGATTCCCTACAATCCCATCAGCGAAGTGGATTATCAGCGTCCTAGTCCCCGCCGGATTCAAGCCCTCCTTGATACCTTAGAACAGCATAACATTGCCGTCAGCGTGCGTCGTCCTCGCGGTTTAGAAAAAGACGCCGCCTGTGGACAATTAAGGGCTTCGACGGTTTAACTCTCCCCTCTGGGTGAGTGTAAGTACCTGGACATAAATTAATTTTTTTAACTAGGATTCGTTGCCAATTTAAATCCCAGGGCTTTTTTCCTCATCGTCTGGAAAATATTGTAGAAGCCATTAGCACGAGAGGGGGTTAAGCTGACATTTAACCCCGTTTCTTGGATAAACTCTGGGGAAACGTTGATAATTTCATCTGGGGGAAGTCCATTCAACCCTTCAATCAACAGCGCGACTAGCCCTTTGACTAACTGGGCATCTGAATCCCCTTGATACCATACCTTTCCATCTTCTAGGTTGGCACTGATGTAAACCTGAGAGACGCAGCCTTGTACTTTATTTTCCGGCGTTTTGTCCGCTTCTGACATATCCTGAAGCTTCTTGGCATACAACAGAAGCTGTTCATACCGTTGTTTAGGATTCGTTCGTCGCTTAAATCGCTGCACAATTTTGGCGAGGGAATCGGGTAAAGGGGTTGAGGTTGATGACATACCCAGCATTCGGTGACCTACTGTTCACATTTATCCTAACAAGACTTATGTGATTATACTCAGGCAACACATACAACAGACACGCCATGGCACCTCTGTAACACTCACAACTCCGTCAGGGCGGGTTTAGTCCAGTTTCCGTTATTCTAGATGACTTAACCGCGAGTGGTATTCCAAAGCAAATTGTGGACAATCTCTACTGGCTGGATCAGATTCAACCATCACAACGTTCCCTTGTGGGAGAGAAAGCCTTCGGCTTGAGTCAACTGTGGCAACAAGGTTATCCGGTTATTCCTGGTTTTGTCATTCCAGCGATCGCGTTTTGGCAAGTAATCGCTTCTTTAAGTCAATCTGAACCGTTGTTAGCCGATTTACCTCAATCCTCGTTATACGTGAATGTTGATAATCCCCGTCAGTTGCAACAGGTTGCCCAACATATTCACCAAGTGATTACCTCTGCCACAGTACCAGAAGGTTGGCGATCGCAGATTCTCGATGGGGTTGAAACTCTAGACGCCCCAGCCCTGATTTTACAGCCATCTGTGTCATTTGCCGATGTGCGATCGCACCTTCAGATGTCCACCCATCAGGTTAACCGCGAGGATTGGGTAGAGTCTGCGCCAATTCCAGAACTTTTGGCATCTCATTATTGCCGCAAACACCCGGATGCTCTGCTCCATACCTTAAAGCAGGTGTGGGCAGAACTGTTTCGAGCCAAAAGCCTATTTTACTGCCAACGTGTTGGGATTGGACTCGATCAGATTAATTTAGCGGTTCTGGTACAACCGATCTATGAAACCGTTGCTTCTGGTGTCCTCCAAGCGCAATCCGATATCTGGCAAATCCAAGCCACCTGGGGACTGGGTATGGCGATTACTCAGGGCAAAGTATTACCAGATACCTATCAAATCGCAACTCCTACCCATCACGTTCTGCTCGCGTTACGGGGAAATAAAACCCTAGCTTATTATATTAACCCCAAACCGACAGGACATGCCGTGCAAGCTTATCCCCTCACTCAAGGAGAACAGCAGCAGTTTGTTTTGGACGATAACGCTTGGCAACAGATTATGGCGTTATCCGGAAAACTGCAAACGCAATTCAATCCCCCCTTTTCTTTTGACTGGACTCTTTGTAAAATTCCCAACACTCCAGAATCTCAACTGTACGTGACTCAATTTCGCCCTCAGTCTGTTTCTTCCTCTCAACCCTTCCTATCCCAACCTCAGCCACTGCGAGGATTACCGGCGGCGTCTGGACAAGTAACAGCCGTGGCACAAGTGATGGTTGGGGAGGAGCCAGATTGGCAGGCTATCCCCCCGGATCGGATTTTAGTGACTCAAACGATTGCTCCTGATTGGTTACCGATGTTAAAACAAGCCGCCGGTGTGGTAACGGAACAGGGGGGAATGACGAGTCATGGGGCAATTGTGGCTAGGGAATTGGGGATTCCGGCGGTGGTTAGTGTTCCTGGGATTACCCAATTGGTAAAAACTGGGGAGGTACTGTTGGTGGATGGCGATCGCGGCGAAATTCAACGTTTAGCCAGGGATGCCGCAGAACAGGTAGAAGCAGCCGATGTCACGTCTCAGCAGCGGAAAAATCTTGCTGATGCTCCATCACAGAGGGAGTATAACCGATTTCCCATTGCCACTCAATTGTTGGTGAATCTTAGCCAAACTCAATCTCTGGAAAGAATTCGGGATTTACCGATTGATGGGATTGGCTTATTGCGATCGGAATTGATGATTTTGGAGGTGTTGGATAATCAACCCCCTCAGGAATGGTTGCGACAAGGGCGGAAACAGGAGTTAGTTACCCGCCTTGCCCAATTGATCAGGGAGTTTGCGGCGGCGTTGATGCCACGATCTGTATTTTACCGCTCTCTGGATTGGGGTGAAGCGGAATTGATCCATGGGGATAAGTCGGATATGACGGGTTCGACGTTACCCGTGGTGAATGGGATGTTGGGGCGACGGGGGACTTATCGTTATTTACATGATCCGACGAGTTTTGATTTGGAACTGGCGGCGTTACATCAACTTTATGCTCAAGGGTATAGTAATGTTCAGTTAATGTTGCCTTTTGTGCGAACCGTTGAAGAGTTTACCTTTTGTCGCCGTCGGGTTGAACAAGCGGGATTAATGGATAATCCTCAGTTTCAACTTTGGATTATGGCAGAAGTGCCATCGGTACTGTTTTTACTTCCGGATTATGTTAAGGCGGGTGTGCAGGGAATCTCGATTGGTACGAATGATCTGACACAATTGTTATTAGCCGCCGATCGCAATTTGGGGGAGTTGGGTTCGAGTTTAGATGGACGTCATCCCGCTGTCATGGGAGCGATTAAGCAATTGATTGATATGGCAAAGGTGGCGGGTATTCCTTGTGCAATATGTGGTCAAGCCCCAGCCCAGTATCCGGAATTAGTTACATCTTTGGTGGAATGGGGAATTCAGTCTATTTCTGTGGATGTGAATGATGTCGAAGCGACTTATCACGCGATCGCTCGCGCAGAACAACGGTTACTTTTAGCCGCTGCACGGCGCTCTTTAAATGGGTAATGCGACCTTTCAAATAACTACAGGTCTGATAGACGAATTCTATAACTTCATACATTATATCCGAAAAAAATATATTCATCCCTTGACTTTTGTTGACTTTTCAGGTATTTTTATATCATGGGAAAATGTGCGCTCCTATAAACCCCTTAACGACGTTCAAGGTCAAGAAAAAACGCTCCTTAATCAGGCAGTATTCAAGACAGTGCCAATGCCCTTCTTAAAGCCAAACTCAAAGGTGGGTGTGAAAAAGCGATTGCCATTGCCTGGTATAGCAGTAGACACATCGATTAGGACTTTCCTTTCCTGTTGTAGAGACGTTGCATGCAACGTCTCTACTAAATGATGCGTCCTAACCGCTATGGCGATTGCTATAATTGATATTTAAGAATATGGTTATTAGTTATTCAATATCGATTTTACGAGGGGGTGTCACGGTTTCATCTTTGAGGGTTTTTTGACCCGTTTTGGCATAAAATTTATATTGTTCAAGAATAATTCTTGCCAGTTCAGATAGAGGAATTTCGTGTCCCGCCAGCTTACGTTTCAGGTAATATTTAAGAGACTCGATATAAGCTAAACCCAGTGCCAACGTTAGCGCGGCGGCGGTGGAGGCGGAGATTGCACCCCCCACAATTGTCCCAGCACCGGGTATCATTTTAAGTAAGTTCGCCGCGATCGCTCTGCCAACGGTTGCCACGCCGCCAACCCCGACAATCGTCGAGAGTACGGTGCTGGTAAAGGCGCGATCAAAGGGTAAGCCAAAGATAGCCGTGATATTCGCCAGCATCACAGTTTGCATGGCAACTAATATCGGTGCATCAGAAAAGGGAATCGGAGATGCACCGATTAATGCAGAACCCGCTACATATCCACTCACATATTTAAACGCCTCACTGGATTTTAAGGTAATATTGCGCGTCTGTTCTCTGAGGAAAGCCTTGCGGGCTTCGGTAGACAGAAGGTTAGCCGTTACCTCAACCAGATGATCTAAACCATGGACTTTAATCGTATAATCATCATCGATGGGTTTAGGCTCAGCGAGAACCGCAACAACCTGACAAACAGGTAAATTTTTACTATCCAAGAAGACTTGAAACTCACTGCGCTTTCGGGTTAAAGTTTGGGTTAAGACTAAAATAATTGGTACATCTTGTAGATTTAGCCTATTCAGCCATTCTTCCTCAACTTGATCAAACCGTCCCGCCTCATGTTCTAAACAGTACCAAATTACATGAATATGTTCTTTAGCAGCTTGTAGTCTTTGGGTTTCAATGAGTTCTGCTACATCTAAGCGCACCTGTTGAATCTGTTCAGGATTGAGTTCGAGTCCGGGTGTATCATAAACCGTAATCGGACAGCCTTTTTTCCGGTAGCGTCGGATGGTTTGGGTAACCGGGTAGCCAACCCCGGTTTCTGCTAAACGAGATTGGAAAATAGCATTAATCAGTGTACTTTTGCCCACACCCGTTTTGCCAATTACCAATACATTACACTCTCCCGTGTCCTTTCCGGCATCTTCGTAGGCTTCGCTCATTTTATCCAAAAGCTGATCAACTGAAAAATCCTCTGCCATTCCCAGTTATTCCTTGGTCGTTGTCTGGGATAGAACGACGCTATCCACTGCTTTATTAGTGTATCAAGTCCTGCGATCGCGCTTTATCTTTATCTACAATAGGGCTTACGGATAGGGAGAGGATACCTGATGACAACGGTAACAGCCAAAACTAAAATTACCTGGGAGAAGCTACCCGATGATTTCCCCTTACCGGATGAACCAGTGGATAATATTGATCAGCCTGCATTAGCCGCCGCGTTGAGCGACAGTTTAGAAGTGACGGGGCGATTGCGAGAAACTATGCTTGTCGCCACTAATTACGGTGTCTGCGCTCGGTTAGATGGCAAGATTGTGGTTAAAGCTCCCGATTGGATGTATATCCCTCGGATTGAAGTGTCGCAAGAATTTGTGCGTCGTAGTTATACGCCTCACCTGCAAGGGGATATTCCAGGGATTGTGATCGAGTTTCTCTCAGATACAGAAGGCGGTGAATATTCCATCAAACCTACCTATCCTCCAGGAAAATGGTATTTTTATGAGCAAGTGTTGCGAGTCCCCCAGTATGGGATTTTTGAACCCCAACAAGGGGTGCTAGAAGTTTATCAGCTCAACGATTCTGGGCGTTATATCTTGCAACAACCCCAAGAGAATCGCTACTGGATAGATACACTCGGTTTATTTTTAGGTGTGTGGGAAGGAACCAAGGGAAACCGCCAAGGGTATTGGTTGCGGTGGTGGGATGAATCTGGGCAACTTTTACCCTGGGGAGTAGAATTAGTGGAGCAGGAACGACAACGTGCACAACAGGAACGACAACGTGCTGAACAAGAACGACAACGTGCTGAACAAGAACGACAACGCGCACAACAGGAACAGCAACGAGTTCAATCTTTGATAGCCCAGTTAAGAGCGGCTGGAATTGAACCAGAGGCGTGAGCAGTTATAGCAATCGCCATAGCGGTTAGGACGCATCATTTGGTAGAGACGTTGCATGCAACGTCTCTACAACGGTTCGGAAAGTCCTAATCGATGTGTCTACTGTTATATTTAACCCTTTCCATCTCCTTCACCGCAGGTCCGTGGAGAATTTGTCCATCACAGCTAAAACGGGAACCGTGACAGGGACAATCCCAACTCTTCTCAGCGCTATTCCAGTTAACAATACAGCCTAAGTGAGGGCAAACGGCAGAAACTGCATGAATGGAACCCTTTTCATCCCGGTAAGCGGCGACTTTGTTCCCATCAAGGGTGAGCAGTTTCCCTTCCCCTTTAGTCACATCAGCGAAAGAGGAGTCATCTAATCCCTTAAAGCGATCGGCAATCCAATGCTTACCCACATCGAGGTTCTCTTTGATCGAGGTTTCCGAGATAAAGGGAGTGGCGCGAGTGGCGTCATAAAGATTTGCCCAGGGATTGGATTGTCCTAAAATCAGATCAGACAGGATCATCCCCGATAGGGTACTCTTAGTCATACCCCAGAGACTAAATCCCGTGGCGACGTAAATATGATTGTTTACCGGGGTCAATTTGCCAATGTAGGGTAATTTATCAAAAGATACCATATCCTGGGTTGACCAGCGATACTCGAAGGTATCAATACCAAAATAGGTGCGACCATAGTCTTCTAAACGCAAATATCGTTCCTCTGTCTGGCTGACTGTACCCGTTTTATGACTCTCACCACCAATCAGTAAGAGTACACCATTATTGTAGGGCGTCGTCCGCAGCGATCGATAATGCTCACCGACACCAATAAACATCCCATCGGGTGCTTTGGCTGGATCAATTGGCGCGGCGACAATATAAGAACGTTTCGGATAAGCTTTAGCAAAAAACAGTCCCTGATCCAGAATGGGTAAATTTGTCGTGACAATAACATCTTTGGCTTTAAGTACCCCCCGAGTCGTTTTAACTTGACAAGGGCTATCTTCATCAACGCCTTCAACTCGCGTATCATCAAATAAATAGCTACCATTACCCGGAATCGTTCTAGCCAGATGGAGCAAATATTTCCGGGCGTGAAACTGAGCTTGATTTTCAAATTTAACCGCTCCCGCAATCGGAAAGGGGAGTGAGGTATCTTTCACAAAAGAAGCAGGAAGTCCCAATTTTACCGCCGCTTCCACTTCGGCTTCAATTTTACTCAAATTTTCTGGAGAATCGGCAAAAGTGTAGGCACTTTGACGGCTAAAATCACAATCAATCTGTTCCTCTTGAACCAGTTGAGCCACCTGCTCAATCGCCGCCTGGTTAGACTCTCCATAAAGGCGAGCTTTGTCTTCCCCGAATTGCTGAATTAGATCGGCATAGATTAACTGGTGCAGCGATGTTATCTTTGCCGTTGTATGACCACTCACCCCCATTGCCACTCGTTGAGATTCAATCACGGCAACGGTTTTACCCGCGCGTTTTAAGAGTGTTGCAGCGGTTAATCCAGCCATTCCCCCACCAACAATCGCCACATCGACGACTAGATTATTGATAAAGGGAGAAAATGTAGAGGTTGGGGTTGAATCAATCCAAAATGAAGTGGGTTTTCCAGCAATTAAAGTCATGGGTTTATAAAATTATGCGGTATTGTCCTACTGTAATTGAGGACTAGGATTAGCCTTCATCTATCTGCGGGTGGAAGAAAAGACAATTGATGTTTTTCTCCTGTAATAGCTTAGAGAGCAAGCAACACGCGCCAGTTTGTGTCGAACTGCTCAAAACAATAATTAGCAATGGTTGTGGCATAATAATTCATGGCTTATCGACCATTCAACTGACCAACCTACTCCACTAAATCATGGAAATTTTGAGCATTCTCCTATCAGGGTTACTCACGCTGGTTTCCCCTCCGGGTTTAATTATCGATCGCGTGGTGGAAAATGTCCTGAGTTCTCAATTTGAGAAAGTCGAACAGCTCGATGTTCGGATTGACAATACACCGAATTACCGAGCTTTGCAAGGGAAACTCGAACAAGTCCGTATCGCCGGTCGAGGGTTATGGTTGACGCCAGAAATTCGGATTGATGCTCTGGAGGTAGAAACTGATCCGATTAATCTGGATATAAAACGTTTAAGACAGGAGGGTCAATCCTCTCCCTTAGCATCATTGCGTCAACCGTTACAAGCAGGGGTGCGTTTGGTTTTCACCGAATCAGATCTCAACCAGATGCTTCAGTCTGCGCCAGTGGCGGCAAAATTGCAACAACTGGGTAGTCGTCTATCGGGAGATACCGCACAGCGTTACCAGTTTCTCAATCCTCAATTAGAGTTGCTGGGAAATAATCGCCTGCGTTTCCAAGTGGATGCGGTGGAAGGGAATCGTCAATCCCTAGCCATCGTTGTGGAATCCGGATTGGGGATTGAAGCCGGAAATCGTTTGCAACTGATTGAACCAAAGGTTAGTGTAGATGGTCAAGCGCTTCCGTCTCGTTTGGTTGAAGGGTTCGCCAGGAGATTAAGCGAAAGCGTCAATCTCCGTAGCTTGGAAGATGCTGGTATTACCGTCAGACTCTTACAATTAGAAATAGATAATCAGGATCTACAGGTAGCAGCATTTGTGCGAGCTGATGTACCACCAGGGGACTAGTGCAGCGCGGCGGAAGTCCTTGAGCAGCTTTGTCTATGCTGTTAAAGCAGGGGGAGCAATGTAGAGACGTAGCATGCTACGTCTGGGAGCAGGGGGAGCAGTTAACTGTTCAGTTATTTCTGCCTTCTTGCACTAGACCTTCACCTCAGATATTTCCCACACGTTCTGTAGGGGCGGGTTTTAGGGATAACGTTTTGGAGATAAGCCCTAACTGAACTAAACCCGCCCTTGTTAAGGAAACAGAGGGAACATTGTCAGTGAAACAATATCAGATGTTTTCTTAATCCTACACAATGTTACACGATTAGAAAGGTAATAAGTATGCAAAATCCACAAGACACAGGTCGTATTCCCACAAGTTTGGTTGCTGGTGTTTCCGTCGTCATGTTAGCCGCCGCTGCTGGAGGCGCTTGGTGGGCGCGGAACACGATTACCGGCTCACCCCCCCAATCCGAAGTTCCTACCCTCTCCCAATCGCCCCAAGACACACCGCCAGCGACAGAACAAAAGGTTCAAGTGTATTGGGTTGATGATGTCAATAATCAAATTGAACTGGTTCCCAGTTCCATCACTGTCGAAAATGTGGATAACCCCTCTGAAGCGTTAGAGATGGCATTCGAGCAATTATTGGCAGGACCTGAGGAGGAAGCGATCGCATCAGCAATTCCCGAAGAAACTCAGCTACGGAATCTGTCTGTCAAATCTGACGGAGTGCATCTGGATCTATCTGTTGACTTTACCACAGGGGGTGGCAGTGCTTCCATGCAAAGCCGCCTCGGACAAATTATCTACACAGCCACCAGTTTAGATCCGGATGCTCAGGTCTGGATTGATGTGGGAGGAAAACCGCTAGAAGTCTTAGGAGGTGAAGGGTTGATCGTCGATCAACCGATGACTCGCCAAGACTTTGAGACAAACTTTCCACTCTAAATAGTCGGAGAGAATTGAAGTTGACGGCGGGGTTCGTCATTTATTGGTTAAGCTGAAGTTCCGAAAATGCTATACCAGGGAGAAGTCAACCTTTATTGGTTAAGCTGAAGTTCCGAAAATGGCGAGCTTGCTGTTCGATGCGGGTAGCGAGGCGATCGCATACTAAATTACATAGCTCAAAAATCAGCTCATCTTCCACCTTATAGTAGGCAGATGTGCCTTCAGTGCGGCGGCTGAGTATTCCCGCCTGAAGCATCACTTTTAGGTGCTTAGAGACATTTGCCTGACTCGTTTCTGTAGCTTCTACCAATTCTTGGACACATTTTTCACCTTCGCGGAGTAAATTCAGCAGGCGCAGGCGCATGGGCTCGCTTAAAATACTAAAATACTCAGAAACTTGTTGGACGACCTCTTGGGGGACAGTTTTTAGTCTTGGCATCGGTCTAACCCGAAATTAGGTGATCATCAAATTTTAGCCTATTTTTTGTCAATTTATAACAATATAGTAATCATCACTCCTCCTCATTTACCCTGGATTAATCCTCATTAACGGTTGACCATATTCAATCGGATCGCCATTTTCGACCAAAATTTCCATCACTTGTCCTGATATCTCGGCTTCGAGTTCATTCATCAGCTTCATCGCTTCAATTATACAGATCGTTTGACCGACGCGAACCCGATCGCCAACTTCGACATAAGGAGCATCATCTGGCGATGGTGCCCGATAAAATGTGCCAACCATGGGCGACTTCACCTCTTCCCATTGTGACTCTACTTTTGGAGACGGTGTAGCTGAAGCTGTTGCTGGGAACCCAGACGGTGCTGCCTCGGGTATAGGAGCGGGGGGCGTTGGGGGAGCGACTCCAGCCACAGCCGTTCCCAAGCTGGAAGCCACGGCGGGATCTGTTCGACTCACCGTCGAGTCGATAGGAGGGCTGACGGACGAGCCTTTGCGTACCGTCAGTTCAAAATCAGCACTTTTTAACGTTACTTCCGCAATATCAGTTTGAGCGATCGCGGTTAGCAGTTCACGGATTTGGTTGAAGTCTAGTGGCACAACTAAATTTAGAGAGTAGGAATTCTAAAAAAGATTCACGCTTGTTTGTTTTACATGATCAAAAAAGCAGGATTGACAGGATTTGAGCGGGGCTTTCATGGGTGTTTGGTATCCGCCTTATATTGCGGTTCAACCAGCCAAAACCCCACCCATTGAAACCCAACACCCGATAATACTGTTGATTGATTGGTTGCGATCCATTTACTCACGACCGAGATACGAATCGTTACGAGTATCGATTTTAATCCGCTCGCCTACGGAAATAAATAGCGGTACCATCACTTGCGCTCCTGTAGAAACCGTAGCCGGTTTAGTGCCACCTGTCGCGGTATCACCTTTGACACCCGGATCAGTCTCCACAACTTCGAGCACCACGGAGTTTGGCAACTCCACTTCTAGCACTTGGTCATTCCAAGTCACCACATTGACTTCCATCCCTTCGGTGAGATACTTGACGCGATCGCCAATTTGGTCTTCATTGAGACGATTTTCCTCAAAGGTTTCCATATCCATGAAGACAAATTGGTCAGCCTCTTTGTAGGTATACTGCATGGTGCGTTTTTCCAGGGTAGCCTGGGGCACTGTTTCCGCCGCCCTAAAAGTTTTTTCCATCACATTCCCGGTTTGGACATTTTTCAGCTTGGTGCGGACAAACGCCGAACCTTTTCCGGGCTTAACGTGGAGAAACTCCACCACCCGCCACACCGCTCCTTCCAACTCAATCGTGACACCCGTGCGAAAGTCATTACTTGAAATCATTAGTCCTCTTTCCCGCTCGATACTCCTGCTTACGCCTTTGATGGTTTCGCCGGAGAGGAAAGCGGGGCGGGGTATGCCGCTTTCCTATCAATAAACTAATCTACAGCTTCTAATTTCCCGAAAAAATACGGAAATTAGTTAGTCAGTGTAACGCAAGACCTCAGTGAACTACTACACCCATAACAATCGGCACTTCATTTTACCCTAGGCGTGTACAGGAGATATCGCAGTCGTGCAGTTTTGGCACGGACACCGCTTATGGCAATATGAAGAATGTCTGTTTCCATACTGTAAGTTAGCCTCAACCCTAATGGTATTCAGCCTTAGGCAATATGTTTATGCGACCTTTAAAAATTCTCAAGCTCGATTGGTGCCAACGCCTGATCAAAACCAGTTTTGTGGCGCTGCTACTGGTGACACTCTCCGTAGGTTTAAGCGGCGCCTGGTGGAGTTTTGGCAATGATCAACCTGTCCGAGAAAGTCGCTTGGCGCAAGGGAATGCGATTACAGATGGCAAAGCCCTGTTGCGGTATGCTCTGCCCATTGATAACCAAACGGTGCGGGATGTGCAAGCGAGTCTAGAAGATATTGCCACTCAGTTACGCGGAAAACGCTGGAGTCCGATTAATCGGGATATTACTCAAGCGGATGTCATTTTGAGCAATCGCCCAGAAAAAGTGCTGGCTGACATCCCAGAGGAGCAAAAACCGCAAGCTGAAGCGATCATTACTGCCATGAGAGATGATATCGTTTCACTCCGAGAAGCGGTTGAAGCCAAGGATAAAGAAGCCATCTGGATTGAGCGAGGCAAAATCCTTGACAAAGTGGGCGAACTCGAACAAATGATGGTCAAGGGATTTCCCTTTGAGGTTCCCTCAGAGTATAGTAATTTGCCTCAACTCAAAGGTCGCGCCACGGTAGAGATAGCGACGAATAAAGGTGATATAACCCTCGTCGTCGATGGTTATAGCGCCCCGGTTACGGCGGGTAACTTTGTTGATTTGGTGCAACGGGGTTTCTATGATGGTCTGGCAATTACTCGCACAGACGAGCTCTACGTCCAAACCGGTGATCCACCCGGACCTGAAGCTGGGTTTATTGAACCCAAAACAGGGGAATATCGGGCTATTCCCTTGGAGGTGTTAGTTAGGGGAGATGAGGAACCTATCTATGGTATGACCTTAGAACAGGCGGGGATCTACTTAGATGAACCCGTGCTTCCTTTCTCCGCTTACGGTGCTGTCGCCATGGCGCGTCCAGGAGATGACCCCAATGGCGGTTCTTCTCAGTTCTTTTTCTTTAAGTTTGATACTGAGTTAACCCCTCCCGGCTTTAATCTCATGGATGGGCGTTATGCTGTCTTTGGTTATGTTGTCGAGGGGAAAGATGTATTAGATAAGCTGGAACTTGGCGATATCATTGAGTCAGCTAAAGTCGTTCAGGGTGCTGATAATTTAGCTTAAATAGCAATTGATCCCACGCTCACCTTTCGAGTTGAGACGTGGGATTAATTGCAGGTTATCGGAGGTACTCCAGTTGTTCTGTGTTCCCCATTCCCTGTTCCTTGAATATGCCAATTATTGATTTGCTATTGGTCATCACTTTAGGTGTCTTAGGTATCTTGTTCCTGCAAAGAGCCACCCGCAGCCAACAAAATCAGCTAGAGGAAAGCTTTTATCAGTTATTAGAAGCTGAAAATAGCTGTATTTCTCTGATTCAGTTAGCTGCGGCGGCTAGAGTTGAACCCGAAATCGCACAGCAGTATTTGGAACACCAAGTTCAGGTGTTTAATGCTGTCCCAGAAGTTGATGCGGATGGAGATACCTACTATCGCTTTCCTAAATTGCATCGGCGCAATGAATGAATGATGAAACCAATAAATTGACAAATGACTAATGATGTGATTAGAGATATTGGAGAACAGGGTGTTTTAAAACGATTACAGCGCTTTTGTCCCTCAGATATTGTGGGTGATGATGCGGCGGTTATGCCAAGTCCAGAACCTGGGCAGTTATTAGTGGTGACAACGGATGTGTTGGTGGATGGAGTACATTTTAGCGATCGCACGACTTCGGCGGAAGATGTAGGTTGGCGTGGGGCGGCGGCGAATTTATCGGATTTAGCCGCAATGGGTTCATCGCCTCTGGGGATTACTGTTGGTTTGAGTCTTCCGGGTGATGTGGCGGTGAGTTGGGTTGAACGACTCTACCAAGGCATGTCTGAGTGTTTACAGTTGTATAATACGCCCATTGTCGGGGGTGATGTTTGTCATTCCCCGGTGATTACGGTGTCAATTACCGCATTCGGTCAAGTCTTACAAGAGCGCGTCATGCGTCGTTCTCAGGCTCAAGTCGGAGATGCAATCGTGGTGACGGGAGTGCATGGTGCAGCACGAGTCGGGTTGGAATTATTACTGAATCCAGAATTCGGTAAAGACTTGAGTGAAAAAGAGCGATCGCGTCTCATCCAAGCCCACCAACGCCCTCAGCCGAGGTTCGATATCTTACCCCAACTCTGGGAAATTTTAGCCTCCCAATCCCAAATCCCCCTAACAGCAATGGATAGCAGCGATGGACTTGCCGATGCGATCGCCCAAATCTGTCGCGCGAGTGGAGTGGGGGCTCTGGTGGAACGGGATGCTATTCCCATCCCCTCAGTATTGCCTGAGCTGGCTTCTCCTGAACAAGTCTGGGATTGGGTTTTGTATGGGGGTGAAGACTTTGAACTGGTTTTATGTCTACCTCAACCCTTGGCGCAGGAATTGGTCAAGAAATTGCCAGCCGGATCAGCAATTATTGGTTACATTACATCCGGTACGGAGGTTTGTCTCACAGATAGCACGGGAATTTATGCGGATGAATTATTAACCCTGAGTCGGGGATTTCAGCATTTTTGAAAGAAATCTAGACAATTCACTTAGTTTTTGATAGTATTATTTTATAATGGGAAACTGTGCGCTCATATAGACTCTTTGAGAAGGTTTTTGTAGAGAAAGTATTCACAAATTGACAATGGATAATGAACAATGGATAATGACCTCTCCTTAAAAGAAGAGGATTGAAATTAAGGAAAATCTTTTTTAATTTCTTCGTAAACGAAGAGGTCTTAGACCCAATTAATCAATTGTCAATTATCAA
>NZ_JAVKEW010000129.1:0-21178 GCF_040226375.1 Coleofasciculus sp. G2-EDA-02
AGAGACGTTGCAGCCGCTCAAGTAGTCTGTATTCGTGGACTTGCAGCCGTGGGACACACGGTCAAGATGCTTTCTGAGGGTAAATTCACTGGAATCCCTATGACGGAAGAATCCCCGCTCTTATAGGGCGGGGAGTGTCAAGAAACTAATCATTTGTTCGGGAGTGAGAATAAATATCCAGCCCACATTGACACTAAATAGCGGTGTCTTTACTTTGCCCTTGACTTGAATTTGAGTATCCCCGCTTTCTTGGGGTTCCACAACTCCCGTTTTGGGCAACAGCTGCATATCAATGGCTTCAGCCTTTAGATAGGTTGCGATCGCGGCTTTTCCTTCAATGGGTTCCTCAAACGGCGGCTGCATCACGCCGTTATCAGTAAACAAGGCGGCTGTTGCTTCATAATCGCCAGCATTCATCGTTTCAAAGTAACGCAAAATCACGGACTGGGTAATGCCCTCTATAGTCATTTCAGGTTGTTGGTAGGGGGGAGTAACGGTATGACTTTCATTCATTCATAATATAGAAACTTGCCAAAGTAGGCGGTAGCTGTTGCGCCTCTGTCCATAAAAAATGACCAATGACCCATGACAGATGACAAAAGCAATCAAATTAAGCAAAAAGCGCGATCGCTAGGATTTCATCGCTGTGGTATTGCGGCGGTAGAGGGGAATACTGACGAACAAGCCACTCAACACCTAAAAACCTGGTTGGCTCAGGGTTATCATGCTGACATGGACTGGATGCAGAATCCTCGCCGCTTGGATATCCATACCTGTATGCCAGGGGTTAAATCAGTTATTTCAGTTGCCCTAAACTACTACACACCTCACCAACGTCCTCAGGGAAACGACTACGCGAAGATATCCCGTTACGCTTGGGGACGAGATTACCATAAGGTGATACTCAAAAAACTCAAAGCATTGACCCACTGGCTACAAGCCCAAGGGGAAGGAATCCAAGCTCGTTACTATGTAGACACAGGTCCAGTACAAGATAAAGTGTGGGCAGAACGTGCCGGAATTGGTTGGATCGCTAAAAATGGTAATGTAATTACGCGAGAGTATGGCAGTTGGGTGTTTTTAGGAGAAGTTTTAACCAACTTATCTTTGACACCCGATACTCCCCATACCCAACATTGCGGAACCTGTACCCGTTGCCTGGAGGCTTGTCCGACCGGAGCAATTGTTAAACCCTTTGTTGTAGATGCCAATCGTTGTATCGCTTATCATACAATTGAAAATCGAGCGGAGGAACTCCCCCCATCCATCACCCCTCATTTAGAGGGTTGGGTAGCTGGGTGTGATATCTGTCAGGATGTTTGTCCTTGGAACCAACGCTTTGCTCAAGGGACGGATGTAGCCGACTTTGAACCCTATCCTGGGAATGTAGCGCCCAAGTTAGCGGAACTGGCGACACTTTCAGATCACCAATGGCATCAACGATTTCCGGCATCAGCCTTGCGACGGATCAAACCCCAGATGTGGCGACGTAACGCTAAAGCCAATCAACAGAAGTAGACCAACAATATCGCCATTGGACTTAAGATAGTACAGAATTTTGCTAAAAAGATGAGAATTTTTTCTCAGATCGGTAATTTGATTGCTAATCTAAGCGATAGGAAATGCTTTAGAGCATCTTAATATAGAGAATTCTATAGCCACAAGGGCGAGCCATTATGTCTCAGGACGTCAGTACTCACGAAAAGGCAAACAAGCCATCAACCACCTCCACTAATATCCCGGCTTGGTCAGCCGAAGCCGATGCGGATAAGTTAATGGATGATTTATTTGCAGATCTTGACCGTATCTTGGAAGGGAGTAGCAAATTACCGACGGAACCGACTAAGCCAGACTATGTATCTTTACAGTCGATTGTGATTCCCCCCATCACCGCGCCTCCCGCCGTGATACCTGCTCAAGACTTGGTGGAACAGCCATCTGGAGAGAAAAAGGAAACATCCCAAACCCAGTCTGCAGAGACGAAAGGGACAAAGAGTAACCGTTCCCATGGCAAAGGAGCAGGTTGGTCTATTGATAAATTTTTATTGGTAATGGCTCTGATTTCAGTGGGTCTAACCGCACTGTTGCTGCTGATTACTCAGAAACAAGGGTTTGCACCCTGGTTGCCCAACTTTATCACCTCACCGTCTCCTGAAACCCAACTCCCCTCAGCAGCGGATTCCGAGTTTGGAGATTATGCTTTGGATGCGCTAAAAAAAATTGACAGTAAAGCTAAAGACAGACAACAAGCCGCGATCGCAGGTGGTGGAAATCCTCCAGTTTCGACCAACTCAGGTGCGAATCCACCGGGTACAATTTTGGAAAGAATCTACTATCCGGTTTATCCACCCCAAAATTCCTGGATACCGCCTGTACCCCCCGCCAACTCCTCGATAGCCTCTCCGCCAGCCCCAGCCCCTTCACCTGCTGCTAATCCGCCATTACCCACCCCACCACCACCTCAAGTCACTATCCAAACACCGCCACTACCGCCTCCAACGGTTGCTCCAACCTCACCTAAAGCATCAGCACCGCCAACAGCATCAGCACCGCCAACGTCACCAGCACCGCCAACACCACCAGCACCGCCACCGCCGCCTCCGGTCAAACATACTCTAGTGGGAGTGCTAGAGTTAGGCGAACGTTCTGCTGCCTTATTTGAAATTGATGGGATCACTCAGCGAATTAACATGGGTGAAGCCATTGGCACAAGTGGCTGGATGTTAGTTGATATCAACAACGGAGAAGCCATTATTCGACGTAATGGAGAAGTTCGCTCGGTTTACACTGGGCAGACGTTCTAAATTAGAGGTGATTACGAGGCGATCGCATCACACACTCGGCAAAAAAGTGCCAACGTTCAAATGCCAAACCCTAAGCGAGTACCAACATGGCAGCTTATACAGTTGCCTAGAAAATGATGCCACAAAAACGCGATCGCGGCGGTTCCAGTACAGTGATTCATAGTCGAGAGTGCCGCCATGTTTCTCCACAATTTTATAACTAATTGATTGGCGTGGCACAGATAAAATGGTGGAATTTTTACCATTGAATCGGGCGCACGCCATGCGCCCCTACGGTTTCCGGGCTCCCATTCTAATTCATCAAATAAGGTGTGCCACACCACTACTGGCGTGAACATACTAAAATAGTTCATTACCGTAGGTTGGGTTTCCTTGCGTTTTCCCAACCTACATTTTTAGGACGGTCACGCCACTACGGTATATTAATAGTGTTGGCGATCGCCAAAGGCAATTTTTCAGTGCCATTGGTTCTAAGTCTCACTTACAGTCTCACATCCGTGACGGTGTTGATGACGGTGTTGATGCTCATGTTTACGATCATGACATTCACTATTTTCTGTCACCAAAGAACCATTAATATAGGCGTCAACCGCTTTATCTAGATCCGTTTCTTTCGTAATCACCGGCTCAATTCCCTTCTGTTCCAGACGGCGTACCAAATTTTTTCCCATTCCCCCAGCAATCAAAACCTGCACATCATCTAACGGATGAGAGTCATTGGGTTTGCTATTGTGAAATGACTGTTCGGGGGACAATTCCAAAAGAGTTTTAGCGATGATTTCATTGTCTTTAATCTCGTAAATCCAAAACTTATGGCAATGTCCAGCGTGTTCGGTTATGCTTGTTTTATTTTGACTGGCGACAGCAATTTTCATGGTTTTCTCCTACTTTTAATGAATGGTTGCTCGAACGGGCATGAAGGTTACGCGGGTGGATGCTCGTGAGGCTGGCGAGTGTTGATACCGAGTAAGCGATAAATGCCGCAAAAGCCAATCGCCGCACTGAAAGCAAGCACAGCGGCGGCGATATCCAATCCAACCACTAAGCCCGTATCTTGATAAACACTCAACCCTGCATAAAGCAAAAGCTCTGCTAATAGTAAGCGAACAATCTGATCTAAGCGTCCGACATTGTTGAACATGATACTTACTCTAAACTAACAGTAGATTTTTCCGGCGTTCTGACACTCTGCACCGATTGCCCAATGGTTACGGCAATCCTAGGTTCAATGGCACTCAAATAAGCTGTTTTAGTTCGCTTGATATATCGTAGAGTGGGCATTGCCCACCAGCATACCAGTCAGTACCATTCATCCTCGGTTATTGGCTGAGAGTGTTTCCCGCCTTGCCTGGGAACCTTGTAATTCTTTAATTAAATATATCACTACATAGTTGATTGTGCAAACACAAAGAAGGCAGTTGGTAGAAACATTGCCGACAATACCTCTACATTGGCGCTGGGAAAGTCTGCTTAATATCAAGTTGTGGTTCATAGTGGTGTGACACGCCTAAATTGATGGTAATAATTGGGTTTATAGGAAGATCTGCGAGCCTAATATTTTGTTGGGTTTCCTGTCGTCAACCCAACCTACTTGTATAGCACACCTAATCTAATGGATTAGAACTGTAGGGGCGCACAGACGTGCGCCCTTTTACCACACAGACGTGCGCCCTTTTACCACACAAACGTGCGCCCACAAACTTTGCCCGCAGAAAACCAGTAAAATATATTCCACGATTTTCACTGTGCCACACCAGGAATTGTGGTATATTTATCAGCTCATAATCCCAATTTAGCCAAAACAGGTTTAGGTGAAACAACGTGCTTGTTAATCCCCAGTTTCCCCGGTTTAATCCCTAACGCCAAGCCAATAATTTCTGTGATATAAAGAATGGGCAGCTTATAGGAAACATTGTACGCCTTCTCGATATCCGGCTGTCTCAGTTCTAAATTATTAGCACACAAAGGACAAGCCAAAACCATACAATCTGCCCCCAAGGATTTTGCCTCATCTAAAAGGCGCTTCGTCAGTTCAAACGCTACCTTTTCCTGAGAGACAAGAATCGGTCCACCACAACACTTTGTCTTTGACCGAAAATCAACCACCTCCGCCCCACAAATCTTAGCTAATTTATCCATCGACATAGGGAACACTGGAGAATCCCATCCCGTTAAATCCTGGGGTCGAGTCAATAGACATCCATAATAACAGGCAACCTTTAAACCCCGCAACGGCTTTTTGATCCCGCTGGAGATATCCACATCATTCGCCAAGACATCGACGACATTTCTCACCTTGATCTTAGAGTCAGAAACCGACATTCCCATCTGCGACAGAACGCTCAAAGTTGGTACATCCTCCACTACAAGTACCACACTGCATACAACTCGCGATCGCGGCATTCTCACCCCCCTCAGCGATCACCTTATCCATCACTTTCTGACTGATTTTATCACCATCAACTTGGCGATCTTTTTTAATACCAAAGAAGCATTTATTTTTGGCGACCATTGATTTAATCCTCACTGATGTACAACCTGCTTTTTACTGACAAAATGCCCATTAATCGCTGATTCAAATTGGGAGACAGAACCAACCTTAGTGGCGAGAAAACCCGCAATTTCCGCCGCCGCAGAACGCCCATCTGTAATTGATTCAGCAATCGCTTTCGGACCCGTTGCTGTCCCCGCCAGAAAAACGCCTGCTCGCGCAGAATAATTGTTCGAGTATTGAGTATGGGCGGTTTCATAGAACCGATCACAACCGACTTTTAGATCAGCAATTTCTGACAGTTCCGTATTGCCACACATCCCCACCATTAATACCAACAAGTCCACAGTTAATCGCATCGGTCTTGCTGTTAACGTATCTTCTACTCTCAACAATAAACTACCATCATTTTTCTCATTCGCCTCAGAAAGCCGACCTCGGATGAACTGAACCCCATATTTTTCCTGAGACGTTCGGTACAATTCCTCATAACCGCGACCAAACACCCGAATGTCCATATACAGACAGTAAATTTCACAATCAGGTATCTGTTCTTTAACTTCAATTGCTACCTTAACCGCATTGGTACAGCAAACTCGCGAACAGTAATTATTATTTACTTTTTCATCGCGAGAACCGACACAATGAACCATGGCTATTTTCCGTGGCGTTTTTCCTGATGCCGTTTTCACCTTTTGCTGTTTTAGCATGGCATCTAGTTCAACTGAAGTGATAGAATTATCGTAGATATCGTATCCATACTCCTCTTTAAACGAAGCATCAAAATGGTTAAATCCCGTCGAAACCAGAATCGAAGCCGCCTCAATTTTTTCCCCGGTTGAAGTGGTTACGGTAAAGTTCGGGGCTGAACCCTCAATCTGATTCACCGTACAATTGTTTAACACCCGGGTTCCATGGAGTCCGGCTTTGAGTTCAGCGATGATTTCTGAAGCATCGGTAAAATCAGGAAAAACTTTATACCATTTCTTTAAATGTCCCCCCAATTCGGCGTCTTTCTCAATTAACGTAACCTCTTGTCCTAACTCGCTGAGTTTCCCAGCCGCAGCCATTCCCGCTGGACCACCACCAATTACGACTACATTTTTACCCATTGTTTTCATCCTTGCGATATTTACCAATTTTGCTGTTTGTCAAGCGAAACTATACTGAAAGAGTCGTTTAAGGAGGTTGATGGAAATAAACCGAACTTGGTTAACTTCTGTCAATCTTCCTCAAGCCCTTACAAATGACAAATGACAAATGACGATTTTAATTGTCCCCACCGACTTAAAACGAATGCCACTGACTGGTATGCTGGTGGGCAATGCCCACCCTACGCTATATTAAAAGTTGGGGTAATTTCCTAATGCTTATTTCAGTGTTATTAGACTTAAAACGGTCGTCTCCGTTCTTCAGCCGTCTTAGATTTGTCATAAGGAATACCGATTTTATCCAGCAACGGTTCGACAGGAACCGCCTTGGCATTTAGTCCACAATCCTTAAAAGGGTCATAGCCTAAAAGCAACCCAGTCAGTTGGGCGTAGTCGAGAATGGATACGTTAAATTCTTCTTCCAAGACTTCCTTAATAGTTCCTTGTTCGGCATCCAGGAACACGGTACAACCCGGACAGTTGGTTAAGATTAAATTACAGTCTGGGTGTGCTTCTTTCAGGCTGGCTAATTTCTTATAAACACTCCCGGCGGTGTAATCCCGATTTTCAGGAAACGCACATTGGCGGAAGCCCATCCCACAACAATGTCGGCGTTCGGGATAATCAATAATTTCCGCACCAAAGGCTTCTAAAAGTCCCACTAACACTTGGGGAAATTCCGCCCCACCCATGGCTTCACCGGGGAAAATCTTCCCATAATGGCAACCGACGTGATCCGTAGCTTTGATTCCTTTGAGGCTATATTTAGCTTTTGCAGCCAGTTTATGACGATTGGCAAAGAAGACATCTGACGCATGAACCACCGAAGGTCTACCACCGGATACGTGAGGAATCCAAAACTCCCGACCCGTTGTTTCTTTTAATGTCTTTTCGGTGTATTCCAGCAACTCGGGTTCTTCTTCCCAGAGTTTAATCACTTCTGTATAGTTGGCAAAGGAGGTGACACAGAAGGAGAAAAGATTATCCACACCTTGTTCATAATGGGCGATGGAAAAGTTTCTCGCGGCAATCACCATCTGGGTTTCCAGGTTGGTGACATCACCGTGATATCCAATTGC
Organism: Coleofasciculus sp. G2-EDA-02; assembly: GCF_040226375.1. Classification (NCBI taxonomy): domain Bacteria; kingdom Bacillati; phylum Cyanobacteriota; class Cyanophyceae; order Coleofasciculales; family Coleofasciculaceae; genus Coleofasciculus; species Coleofasciculus sp. G2-EDA-02. The sequence goes on from NZ_JAVKEW010000129.1 coordinate 7,526, forward strand.
CCCACAGGAGGTATGACCAGGGGCTTCCCGCAGTTCGATGCCCAGATCATTTTTTAATATCTTATAGGCGATGCCTTCGGTATAAGGGGCGGCACTTTGGAGAAAACAACTGCGGAAGCATCCCCATAAGTTTCCACCTGGGTCATCGACGCTGGGGACTTGTTTTTGGTGTCTTTCCCAGGCTTGATTTTTTCCGGCTAATTTCATGATTTTTATCCTAATTTATTTGATTTCGTAGTTGTGGCTATCCCCAGTTTCTAACCAGGTTTGCCAGTATTTTTCCACTTCCGCTTTGCTGCCGAGTTTCTTTTCCATGCCTTTTTCCACGGCATCCATTAAGGAGACAGCACCGGTTTTTTGGTAAATTGCCCGCACTTCTTCCATGTCTTTTTCGGGAATCATCCGGTGCGAACCGGGGCTATTTTCCAAGTCCATTGGTACACCCCACCATTCACGCATTTCTTTCATATGGTCGTAATAGTATTCCCAGTTCTCACCCAGTTCAGGAAAATGGGATGGGGAGATGTTTTTTGCCAGTAAGGTATAGCCGCGTTTGAGCATGTTTTCCCCAAATACCCGCTTGGCAATTAATTGCTGTCGTCCTCTTTCCGACTCGGCGAAGTAACCGTAACGAATAGCAAGTCGGCGCAAGGCAAGAATAACTGAAGCGGGACTGTTGCCTCGGGGACACCGGGTTTTGCAGGAGAAACATTGTCCGCAATACCAAATTTTGTCTGATTTGAGCAATTCCTCAATCAGTTCGTCATCTTCGGATTGGACAATGTTCATCACCTCTCTGGGAGAGTAATCGTTAAACTCGGCTGCTGGACACACGGCAGTACATACACCGCAATTGAGGCAGGCATTCATGCCGTGCTGATACAAAATGTCTTGTTTTAGCTCGTTAAATAGTTTGCCCATCGGAAAACCCCTTTGACTGGCGCGACTGAGTGACGCCTATCGTCGATAACTGTATTATATGATTAATTGGTTATATAAAGTCAAGGGGTTAGCCAAAAAAATTTTTCCGGTGACAATTTTGCCTTCTGCTCACCTGCTTCTCCAAGGGCGGGTTTGGTCAAGGTATCAGTTTTTGGCATAAACTATCTGTAAAACCCGCCCCTACAGTCGGTTTTCTCGCCATGACAGCGAAGACAACACATTTATGGTATGTAATAATATGACTAATCAGTAAACGACACCGCACCACGTAGTTTTACCCCTTATGCCTAATCGCACAGCGACCAAGACCCAGAAAGCCAATTCAGTATCCGATTGCGGAATCTCCCAACTCTCTCCTGTGGCGTTGACCTTGATGGCAGATTTTTTCAAGGTACTCTCAGAAGTCAGTCGGCTACAGATTGTCTGCTGCTTGAAAGCAGGAGCAAAGAACGTCACGGAGATTATTGAAGAAACCGGACTGGGACAAGCTAACGTATCGAAGCACCTCAAAATACTCAACCAGGCGGGAATTGTTTCCCGTGAACAGCAAGGGGTTTGTGTCTACTATAAAATAGCCAACCCGTTTTTGTTTGAATTGTGCGATTTGGTCTGTGATACTCTCTCGATGCAAGTGGAGCAGCAAAGCCAGCAATTACAGCAGCTAGCCGTACTACGTCAAGGTCGCAGATAAATTGACCGCCGCGATCAGGGGTGCAGGGGTATCACTATTTGTAGGGACAGGATATGATATAGTGTACCTATTCTAGTTTTTAGCATCTACCTTTAGAAAGATGCTATTGTAGCCAAATACAGCGATAAGTTGTTTGGTGTTACTTTGAATGTAATGTAGCGGTGGCACGAAACCTGACTCAAAAAAGCCGCGATATCCCTAGCTTCCCGATAATGGCATGGACAGCGACAAGCCTATTGGGATGCTGGATTGGCGTTGTTTTAAATCAGCCTGCGATCGCGCAAATTACTCCTGATTCTACTTTGGGTGATGAAACGTCGGTATTGACACCGGGCGATAACCCAATAGACATTCTGATTCAAGGCGGCGCTCAACGCAATTCGCACCTATTCCACAGTTTTGAGAAGTTCAATGTGGGAGATGGACAACGAGTTGATTTCGCTAATCCTGGAGGGATTGAAACCATTTTCACTCGCGTCACCGGTGAAAACCTGACAAATATTCTGGGAACCTTAGGCGTAGAGGGAGCCGCGAACCTGATTCTGCTGAATCCCAATGGTATCTTTTTTGGCGAAAATGCTCGATTAGATGTGTCCGGTGCATTTCGAGCCACGACAGCAGACAGTATTATTTTTGAGAATGGATTGGAGTTCAGCGCCACAAATCCTCAAACCCCGTCCCCTTTACTCACCATTAATGTTCCCATCGGCTTGCAAATTGGACCCAATCCCGGCACTATTGTCAATCAATCCGTTGCCCAAAGTGGGGATGAAGTCGTGGGACTGGCTGTGCAAACAGGTCAAACCTTATCCTTAATCGGTGGGAATGTCAAGTTAGCAGGGGGTTATCTTACCGCACCCGCCGGAAAAATTGAACTCGGTTCCGTTGTTAATGGAGAGTGGAACCTAAATGCTCCCCAATCCTCATTCCCCAATGCGACAAGTGCAACATCAACATTAGGAACGATTCAACTAATAGAACAAGCTACTGTTAAAGCGAGTGGTGAAGGCGGGGGTGAGATTCTGGTACAAGGGCGACAAGTGTCCGTCCAGGATGGGTCACAAATTCTGTCAATTACCCAAGGATCTCAACCTGGAGGTAATTTAACCATAAACGCTTCTGAGTTAGTGGAAGTCGTCGGCGCTTCCCCCAATGGTTTGTCCATCAGTAGCATCAAGGCAAATACAGAAGGTGCTGGAGCCGGGGGAGATTTAACCATAAACACAGGACAATTACGGGTGCAGGGTAGAGGCTTAGTCTCTGCATCAACCTTTGGAGATGGGACAGGGGGAGATCTGACAATTCGGGCTTCAGATTCCGTAGAACTGAGTGGTTCTGGATTTGAGAATTTGCAACAAAACATTATCTTAAGGGCATTAGCGACACCAGAACTATTACAGGCGTTAGGTTTACCCCCGGACTTACCCCCCCTACAAGTTGCTGATATAGAATTTGTCGGCGGCGGACTTTTGGCTGGTACTCAAGGAAGCAGTTCCGCAGCCGGTCGTTTAACCATTAATACAACTCGGTTAGTGATGGAGAATGGCGCGATCGCACTTACGCCAACGGGAGGTGCGGGGAGAGGGGGAGATGTTTTCGTCAACGCTTCTGAGTCCGTCGAAATATCCGGTTCGGCGTTTGTCACAGGGGCGTTTCAAGGAACAACAGGCGATGCAGGGAATCTCACCTTGAATACGCAACGCCTAACCCTAAAAAATGGAGGACTCCTGCAAACGATTACCTTTGCTCAAGGCGATGGTGGAAACTTGCAAGTAAACGCTTCTGAGTCTGTACAAATGGACAGTACACCCATTGGCGCCCTGGCTCCCACAGGGATTTTTGCCAACAGTATCTTTGGTACAGGAACAGGTGGCGACATCACCGTGAATACAGGCCGGATGACTATGCGCGAAGGGGCGCAAGTGGGAAATCAGACAGGTGCATTGACAGGATTGGGGTTAATCCCGGTGGGGGGTCCAGCAGGAGATGTTGTCATAAATGCTACTGATTTTATTGAAATTGACGGTGTATCCCCGGATGCTCGATTTATTAGTGGTCCGGGAACCACCAGTTTTAGTGGGGCACCTGCAGGAGATGTAACTGTTTCTACCCGAAATATGATCATCCGGGGTGGGGCAAATATTTCAACCACCACCCTGAGTGCAGGAGATGGAGGCACATTGACGGTTAATGTCTCCGATACCCTGGAACTCATCAGTACGGGAATTTCTACCGGGGGAGGAGTTCCCGTAGAAATTCCCAGTAGTTTAGTTTCTTCCTCCGGACGGGCTGACTTTCCTGCATTGCAAGCCACTGGAAATGCGGGTGTTTTAACAGTAAATGCAGGTCAACTCATTATCCGAGATGGGGCAGAAGTTGCCGTAAATAGTCTGGGTTCTGGGGATGCGGGTACCTTAGAAATTGTCGCCGATTTGATTCAATTAGACAATCAGGGAACGATTAATGCGGCGACGGATTCGGGTCAAGGCGGTAACTTATCCCTAAAAACCCAAAACTTAGTAATGAACCGAGAAAGTCAAATTACCACCAATGCCGGAAATACAGATGGCGGTAATATTACCATCATCACCGATACCTTAGTCGCTCAAGAAAATAGCGATATTACTGCCAATGCTCAACAAGGTCGAGGTGGGCGGGTTAGTATTACAGCTCAAGGTATTTTTGGTACGGAGTTTCGGGAGCAACTAACGCCCCTAAGCGATATTACCGCCACCTCTGAATTGGGTCCTGAATTCAGTGGTACTGTGAATATCGTTATCCAAGGTATTGACCCCTCTCAAGGATTAGTTGATTTCCCCGAAAATTTCACAGATACTAGCACGCTTATTGCCATTGGCTGTGCCGCAGATGAAGGAAATTACTTTTCCCTAACTGGACGTGGTGGCTTACCTGCTAACCCGACTCAACCCCTTGCCAGTGAGACGGTGTGGTCAGATGTACGCAATTTGTCTGTGGCATCTTCCCCATCGTCTGTGGCTAAAACAGAAAACAATTTTCAATTTTCCCGACCGAATCCTCAACCTCAAATTATTGAAGCGCAAGGCTGGATTGTCAATAAAAAAGGTCAAGTTGAATTGGTAGCTAATTTACCATAAAGTTCCCCTCAAAGTCCTCGATATACACCACAAACTTGTTCACCTTAAGGAGGTGGGAAAATTAAAGTTAATGGGGGGATCGCCATTTGTCATTTGTCATAGGCTATTTTAATGAATTTAGGGGATAGTGTAGTCTATCTAGACAAGTGTAGTCTATCTAGACAATTCGATAACTCCCGATAGTGTCAAACTCAACTCTAAATAAAATGTTTGAAGAAGATCCAAATGAACAAAATCAAGCCGCTTGGCGTGTATTACGTGTATTAACATTTGGCGACCTGAAATCTGCTGTATAATCAATCTAATCAGGTCTAATGAGGAGGTTAGTATATCACGATGACTGAGCTGTATAATAAGCCGAAACCGCGACGGGGGAGACTATTTCCTGAATACACTATTCCCCCAGAAGAATTAGCAAGACGCAAAGCAAACAGAATTGAACTAGGGCAACGTTGTCGAGTTATTTTTGAACGAGTTCGCTGGGAACTAATTGAAAAGTATTACAATTGGTTTATTGCTATCGAACCCGATAGTGGAGATTATTTGATTGACCCTAAATTAGAAAGATTAATTGAAAAAGGACAGGAACGATATGCAAGTCATGATATCAAGTTAACAATCTTTAGGCTTAATGAAACGGGAACCTGTGGTAAGATATGATTGCGGGTCAGTTTAGTGATAATGGAGAGTTAGTTTTTGAAATTGAATTGATTGCGGCTAACGGTGAGGGCTTTACAGTTGAAGCTGTTTTAGATACAGGTTTTACAACAGGTTGGTTGGCGATTAATTCTCAGGATATTGACGTCCTAGATTGGTCTATAATTACCTATGAGATTGAGATGCAGACGGCACGGGGACATGAGTTTTTTGACCTCTATGAGGGGAAAGTGACTATTGATAGCCAAGAGTTTACCGTTCCCGTTCATGTAGGAGATGAATTGCCTGATGTTTTAATGGGGTGTCAGTGGCTAGAACTCTTTGAATTAATCGTGAATAAAAAGAAGGAAATTTTGACCCTGAAGATTATGGCAAGTGAATAAACTATTATGAAGTGGGTTCGTATTTTTTTTAGGTTACGGGTTGGGTCGAGTTTTAGAAGATATGCTTTCCTTTTGATTCTGTTTGGGCTAACTCTGTTTCTCGTTACCACTACGGCAGAAGACTTTTTGGCTATTGCCCAAACCGATAACATCCTATCCCTTGAGAATACCACCAACCGCTTAAACAGCCAACTCCCCAACGTCACACCTACTAATCCCACAACCCCACTAGAACAAGGGATTACCGCCTTTGAAGCAGGACGTTTTGCGGATGCAGCACAACTGTGGCGACAAGCCGCCCAAGAGTATGAACAAAAGCGCGATCGCCTCAACCTTGCCCTAAGTTTAAGTTATCTCTCGCTAGCGTATCAAAACTTGGGACAAGTCCAGGACGCAGAACGGGCGATTAACCAAAGTCTTGATCTGTTGCAGGATCACAACAATTGGGAATCAGGGGGTTTGGCGATTCTGGGTCAAGCCTTGAATACTCAAGGACGCCTGCAACTCACCAAAGGACAAGCAGAAGCCGCCTTGGACACCTGGAAACAAGCCACCGACGCTTACAGCCGTGCGGGTGATGAAACCGGAAAACTGGGAAGCCAAATTAACCAAGCCCAAGCCTTGCAAAGCTTGGGACTCTATCGACGGGCGCAAACGCTCTTAGAGCAGGCAAATCAACAACTCCAATCCCAACCTGACTCCCTGCTAAAAGTTCAAGGATTGCAGAGTTTAGGAATAGCCCTACAAGAGTTGGGTGATCCCAAAACGTCCCAAACCCTTTTAACCCAAAGTTTAACGATCGCACAAAAACTGAACCCAACTCCCGATACGAGTGCGATTCTGTTGAGCTTAGGGAATGTGGCGAGAGACTTACAAGAAAATGACAAAGCATTAGATTATTACCACAAAGCCGCCCAAAATGCAACCGATTCGCTGATCCAAATCAAAGCTCAATTGAACCAACTGAGTCTGTTGATCAATACGGAACAAGAAGACGCCGCGATCGCACTATTACCGCAAATCCAAGTTCGCCTCGCCACCCTATCCCCCAGTCGGGCGGCTGTTTATGCTCAGGTGAATTTGGCAGACAGCCTGATCAGGATGGCAAGGGATGTACAGACGTGCCATGGCACGTCTGGATGTCAAGGAGCGGGTTTAACCGATAACCTTACCCCAGAAACCGGAAGCGCTAAAGCACTCACTACGAACGGCGCGATCGCACAATTATTAGCCAAAGCCATTCAACAAGCCAGACAGATTCAAGACGCTAAAGCTGAATCCTACGCCCTGGGTCAATTAGGCAAACTTTACGAACAGCAGCAGCAGTTAGCCGAGGCGCAAAAGCTAACACAACAAGCGCTGAGTTTGGTTCAAGGAATTAATGCTGGCGATATTGCCTATTTATGGGAATGGCAACTGGGTCGAATTCTGCAAAAGCAGGGAAATACCCAGGATGCAGTCGCCGCTTATACCGTAGCCGTTGAAACCTTGCGATCGCTCCGCAGTGATTTGATTGCCCTGCCAAATTTACAATTTTACTTTCGAGAACGGGTTGAACCCGTATATCGTCAACTGGTGGGCTTACTCCTAAAATCTGATCCGTCTCAGAAAAACCTGCAAAAAGCCCGCGAGGTGATTGAATCTCTCCAGCTTGCTGAATTAGATAACTTTTTTCGCAACACCTGTATCCAGGCGCAACCCCAGCAAATTGATCAGGTTGATCCCACGGCGGCGGTAATTTATCCAATTATTCTGCCAGACCGTTTAGCCGTGATCCTATCATTGCCAGGACAACCCCTGCGCCATTATGAAACCCAATTACCAGAAACAGAGGTCAACAACGCCTTTATCCAGCTCCGCAAATTCCTCAATCCCGTGTTGTCGGACAAACAACGATTACGCTTTTCCCAAGACATTTATGACTGGCTGATTCGACCCATAGAAGCCGAGTTAGCTAACAGTGAGATTAAAACCCTCGTCTTTATCCTGGATGGGGCTTTGCGAAATCTGCCCATGGCAGCCCTTCACGATGGAGAACAGTATCTGATCGAAAAATACAGTATCGCGGTGAGTCCCGGATTGCAACTATTAGAACCGCGTGCGCTAGATAGAGAACGGCTTCAGGCATTAATTGGTGGACTCAGCGAGGAACGTCAGGGGTTTTCTGCCTTACCTGGAGTAGAGTTAGAACTGAGTAAAATTGCGGATAAAGTGCCGTCTGAGATGCTTTTCAATCAAGAATTTACCACAACCACACTTAAGCAGGAAATTAGTGCAGTTTCTTTCCCAGTAGTTCACCTTGCCACCCATGGTCAGTTTAGTTCCGAGGTAGAAGATACGTTTATCTTGACTTGGGAAGGGCAAGTCAATGTCAATGATTTGGATCAACTACTGCAAGTTCGAGAACGAGAGGATAGCCAACCGATTGAATTACTGGTTCTCAGTGCTTGCCAAACAGCAACGGGGGATCAACGAGCCGCCTTGGGATTAGCGGGTGTTGCGGTACGTTCAGGAGCCCGCAGCACTCTGGCAACCCTGTGGTCAGTTCGCGACCAATCAACGGCTCAACTCATGGCTGAGTTTTACCAATCCCTGAGTCAAGCTGAGAATAGCAAAGCGGAATCTCTGCGTCAGGCACAGCTTTCTATATTGAAAAACCCTGAGTATGAGCATCCTTATTACTGGGCACCGTTTGTTTTGGTGGGGAATTGGTTATAGCGCGTCTATTTGAATTGTACAACTCAGGTGAAACTGAAAAAACAAAGAGCATAATCTAAGAGTTATAAACCACAGACGTTTCCCAAATATCAAGTATTAGGAAATAACGTCAATTAATTGTACAGATAGGTCTTTTTGTTAGCAATTTTACATAGAAAGACTTATTCCCAAATAATTATTATTAATTTTTAATACTATGGGTTGAGTGAAATCTGGCAGTGAAGACTGGATATTATAAACAAAATTGTTTAAAATAATAGTGTCACTCGCCAAGGCATTCACTGTTGAAGAGGATTATTATCGTGACTTGGCAACGTTACTACATTTATATCAGCTTATTTCTCCTCAGTCTGTTGTTGAACATCCTGCCGATTGAGGGGTTACCCGTGCAGGCGCAAGAGATTGCGCCGAGTAGAAGCCTATCTAGTCGTTCGATAGTGACGGTAAGATTCTCACCGCCACCGACAGGTGAGCCACACTTACCCGGTAATCGGGAGGGGGGAGGGACTCGTGATGGCGGATGTCCTCAAGATGCTAAAGGACTCAATCTGGCGATTACTTCTGTAATGCCCGCGACTCACCAAGGATTGACGGTGGCTGAACGCCCTACCTTTTTTGTTTACGTTCCTAAAACCGCTGCGAAGCAGGCACTCTTTGTCCTCAAAGATAAAGACGAGGATTATTATTATGAAACAACCTTGCCCATGCCCAAACAAGCAGGGATTCTCCGCGTAAAGCTCCCGGATGAGGCATCAGGGCTAGAAGTTGGTAAAACGTATCATTGGTCATTTTTGATGATTTGTGGCGAGCAAGTCATGCCAGATAGTCCCGGAGTCCAAGGCGTGATTAGACGGGTTAAGCCGAATGGAACATTAAATCAGCTAGACGGAGAACCTCTGCTAGAACAGGCTCTCCAGTATGGGGCAAATGGTATTTGGTTTGATACTCTGACAACCCTGGCTCAACTTAGACAATCTAATCCAGGGGATTCCTCCTTTCAAGTGGCTTGGGCAGACTTGTTAAAATCGGTAGGACTCGACGCGATCGCGACTCAACCCCTGGTTAATTAATAGGATGTAATGATGAAAATATCCCATCTGTAGGGGCGCACCGACACGCATGACCGACGTGCGCCCTTTATCCAAGACGTGCGCCCTTTATCCAATGGTGTTTTTGCTGCCCAGATTCAACGCATTGAGTTGAGCTTGGGCTTTCTGTAAAGATTCATACCATTCCTTTTGCGGATCACTGTCGGCAACAATCCCCGCACCAACTTGTCCCCAAACCGTTGCCCCAGGTTGAGAATTGCCCGATTTACTATACAACAACGTGCGAATCAAAATATTTAAGTCCAGATTTCCCCGCCAATCTAAATAACCGCAAGAACCATAAAATAAGTTACGCTTTACAGGTTCGAGTTCTTCAATAATTTCCATACAGCGAACCTTAGGACAACCCGTAATGGTTCCCCCAGGAAATACACCGCGAATCAAGTCTATCGGGTCACACTTAGGGCTGAGTTTACCAATAATATTACTAACCAAGTGCATGACGTGGCTGTAGCGTTCAATACTAAGAAGTTCATTCACTTCTACAGTCCCCCATTCACAAACTCTGCCGATATCATTGCGCTCTAAGTCAACTAACATGATATGTTCGGCTCTTTCCTTAGTATTGGCAATTAACTCTTGGGCTAACTGTTCATCCTGAGTCGAAGTAGCACCACGTTTTCGCGTTCCAGCAATCGGTCTAGTCTCAACTTTATTCCCTGATAATTGAATCAATCGTTCAGGTGAACAGCTAATCATTGCCCCCCACGGAGTTTGCCAATAACTGGCAAAAGGGGAAGGATTAATCTGTTGCAACGCTCGATAAATTGACCAGCTATCCAAAGCGGTATGTGCTTCAAACCGTAACGACAAATTTGCCTGGAAGATATCGCCAGCTTGAATATATTTTTTCCCTTGCTGCACCGCCGCTATATAATCTTGCTGAGAGATTTGAAAAATAGGAGTAATGGGATTACTTTTGTCCGGTTTTGGTAAATCCTGTACTCCTATCTCTCTATCAGCTTGTTTTAGCTGACGTTGCAGGGAGTCAAGTTGAGCCGAATCTGTCGCCGCTAACCAGAGAACTTGCTGGTGATGATCTAGCACAGCAAAGGATTCCGGTTCATACCAGTAGGCGATGGGGAAAGGAAGGGGATCGGTGTTTAGTTGGGGGAGTTGCTCAATCTCCCAGGCTAAATCATATCCCAGCCATCCTAACCAACCCCCTGTAAAGGGAAGGAGAGCAGGAACCAGTGATTCTGCCTTTTGCACTTGAAGCAGGCGGCGTAGGAAGGGTAGAATGTCTCCCACAGAGGGTGTCCATAGCTGAGGTTGATGCTCAATAAAGCGAGGAGAACCCGCACAAATAGAATATCGAGCTAGATGGGTATTATTTGGCGTCACGGGGCTTTCTAGGAGAGTAGCAATGTGACAATTTTCAGCCAAGTTTCCTTCTAGAGCTGAATCTCCTGGGGGATGAAGAAATAGCGCCTCGAAGACGCGGGAACCACTACGCTTAGCCAAAGGAAGCTTGCGCCAATGCCAAGGTTGTATGGGTTTGAGGGAGGATGGGCTAGGGAGCATGTCAGGGGCGATGTCGGACAAAATTTTTCCTTATTTTGCGCCTTTTGGTTACAATATTTTTATACATCAATCCTCTATAGACAATAACAATTTAGCAGTTTCCTGGGCGAGTCAATCTACCTATACGTCTTTACGCTAAGAATTCGGAAGCAATAGGTTAAACAGAACTTGATTGAAGAACCTTTGTCTATAAAATAGCGGCAATTTTTAAGCCAAAAGGTGATGAATGAATCGATAGCATTTTTCCAAACCGGGCTACCCGAAGGTCCAATTGTAGCGTTTACTATTCTGCTGTTAGTCAGTTTAACCATTCCGCCGTTGTTCGAGCGTCTGGGATTGCCTGGGTTAGTCGGATTGCTGTTGGCAGGAGTTATACTCGGTCCTAATGGTTTGCAGCTATTGGATGGTGAAACCGAGACAATGAAGCTGCTATCAGATATCGGCAAAATTTACCTAATGTTTGTGGCTGGGCTAGAAATTGACTTGGTGCAGTTCCGCAAGAAAAAACATCGCTCCTTAGTGTTTGGATTAATGACCTTTATCGTACCACTTGTCACCAGTATGATGATTGGACGATTATTTGGTTTTGGGTGGAATACCTCCCTACTGATGGGTTCTTTATTTGCCTCCCATACTCTATTAGGGTATCCCATCGTCCAGCGCTTGGGTTTAGTTGAGAAAGAATCCGTCATTGTTACCATTGGCGCGACAATCTTTACCGATATTAGTGCGCTGCTTGTCCTAGCACTATGCGTTTCGATTAATGCGGGAGAGTTTTCTCTCTATAGTTTGATGCAGCAATTGGTTTCATTAGCCATTTACACAGTCATCGTTTTATTTGGCTTTGACTGGGTGGGGAAGGAACATTTTCGGCGGACGGGAGATGATGAGGGCAATCAATTTTTGTTCGTACTTCTGGCGGTGTTTCTAGCGTCAGTGGGGGCGGAGATTATTCAGATTGATCAGATTGTCGGTGCATTTATGGCAGGTTTGGCGGTTAATGATGTGGTGGGAAACTCACCCGTTAAAGAAAAAGTGGAGTTTGTGGGCAGTGTTTTATTTATCCCCTTTTTCTTTGTAGACATGGGTTTACTCCTAGATATTCCCGTGTTTATCGAAAGCCTCACCACCAGTTTTTGGCTAACCCTGGCAATTGTCGTGGGATTGCTGGGGAGCAAATTTTTCGCCGCTGCGATCGCGAAATTCCTCTATCATTACAGTTTTGACGAGATGATGGTAATGTGGTCTCTGTCTGTACCCCAAGTCGCCGCCACACTAGCCGCCGCCTTGGTTGGTTTGCAGGTGGGGTTAATCACGGAAACCGTCTTTAACAGCATCATTGTTTTAATGCTGGTTACCTCTATCCTGGGTCCTTTACTAACCGGAAAATTTGCCCCAAAACTCCCTTTACCCAAACCCAGCCCAAAAACTAGCCAGTCTAAACTCTGGTGGGAAAATCATCACTTTGAACATTTAGAGGAACAAGAGCCGGTTCCGTTTACGATAGTCGTACCTGTTAGCAAAAGTCAAACCAAGGGGTATTTAATGGAAATGGCAGCACTGCTAGCCCATCACCAATCCGGTCAAATTATACCTCTATCTATCTCTCCATCTCATACCTACATGGATGAACCCCAGATGCAGGTTAACCTGCGCCAAAGTCGGCGACTCCTGAACAAAGCGCTAACAGTTAGTTCTGAGTTTGAAGCCGAGGCGAAACCTGTACTGAGGATTGAGAATGACATCGCCTCTGGAATTGTTCACACCGCCCGGGAACAAGACGCCAGTTTAATTGTCATGAGTTGGCGCAAAAATACAGGATTGCGGGCACGTTTGTTTGGTACGATTATTAACCGTGTATTTTGGGCATCTCACTGTCCAGTTGCGGTGATGCGACTCTTAGATGAGCCAGTCAACCTGCGTAAAATCTTGGTGCCCGCGAAAAACTTCTCGCCGCAGACAATCCGCACGGTGAGGTTTGCTCAACTCCTGGCTGATACCCATCAAGGGGAGGTGAAACTGCTACACGTTTGTCCGACTAAAACGGCATCCTCCGAAATGGCGGCGATTGAAGACGAGTATATTAAGGTGTTAAATGTCACTGGCGGGCATGTCAAACCAACAGTGCAAGTAATTCAAAGTGACGATGTGGCGCTGGCGATTCTGAAGGTGGCTCAGTTAGCGGATATGGTAATTTTGCGCTCTTTGCGTCGCCGTACTATTGCTGGGTTAGCGGTGAGCGATATTACCACACAATTGATAAAGGAACTCACCTGCTCATTAGTGTTGTTTGGGGAACCGTATTAAACAGGTATGTTCTTGTTGCGATCGCCTCCTCCTAATCAAGATTTATGAGAAGAGCGATCGCATTCATTTTATCAATGGATAATTAATAATTGATAATTGACAATTGATTAATTGGGTCTAAGACCTCTTCGTTTACGAAGAAATTAAAAAAGATTTTCCTTAATTTCAATCCTCTTCTTTTAAGGAGAGGTCATTATCCATTGTTC
>NZ_JAVKEW010000130.1:0-59828 GCF_040226375.1 Coleofasciculus sp. G2-EDA-02
TTATCTTTAATCCTTAAATGTTCCCCCAAAGCAGCACCCAGCAAGGGTCACAGGGTTTTGGGATCGGCGTGCGATCGCGGAAAGTCGCACGGCGTTTGCCGTTTCAATTTTTCGGCTCTTTGAACTTCAGTAAGAAGGAACATATTGCTCCCATTAAAAGCAATAGACAAGAAATGGTTGACTTTTTCCAAAAATTAAAAACAAGGGACTTGCAGCTTAATAATGCACTAACCAAGCTTGGCTGTATTACATGAATTCAGCTTTCCTCACTGGTACTGTTTTTTCCGCAGTTCCCTAAATGGGTTCGTTTTGTGGTAAAAAAAGAGCGATCTATTTTATGCAAGTCAACCGCTCAATCAATAATGCTACCACAATTCTATCACAGTTGTCTTAAGAATTATCTAAGTGAGTCTCAACTCCTCACCCTGGAAATTTTACTGTGGCTGCTTCAAGTACACAAAGAAGTCAAGATTGAGAGATTAGCCGCGCTCTTTCCTGTACCCATCCTCTATCAAAGTAGGAGAAAACATCTACAAAGGTTTTTAGTTCTTCCCAATCTTAGTCTACCATTAATTTGGTTCCCGATACTTAAATATATATTAATAACTCAAGTTCCTCTCGGAAGTCGTGTTATTCTGGCTATAGATAGAACCCAATGGGACAGCATGCTGTCGGTGTAATTCGGCAAACATTGCTCATCAATTAGCCTAAGCGCGACGCTGTTGCAATTTCTCTTGCAGCCCAATTATAACGGTTTCTGCGTCTAACAATTCGCCTCGTTCAGCCTCTTCAACTCCAACCATAATCTCGCGGCGTAATTCTTCAAATCGTCCTTGATAAAGATTTTCTCGTTCCTGTAGCAGCTTAATACCAGCCAAGAATACTTCATCAGTAGAGGCATACTTGCCGCTAGCAACCTGATTGTTGATAAACTGTTCCAGTTCCGGTGGCAATGTAATGGGCATACTAAAATCAGCCTCAGATTAACCTGCTGCTATTGTAACGCGATCGCATCTATACTTTCCCGAAGTGCGATCGCGCTTACTTTCAGTGTATGCGATCTTTCCCTGTTCGACGGTAGGGGCGCAAGGCTTGCGCCCTTTCTCGTGTGTCCATGATATCAGTCGCCTATTTTCTGATCCCCTATAAAATTATTATCCTTTTCTTCTTCCTGACTCCCAAAAAATATTTGTTCTTTTAATTGATAAGCAATTTCAGAAACCATTGGAATGCAAACTGAGTTTCCCACCTGCTTGTAACATTCTCCTAAATTTCCGTGGAGTTTAAAATTCTCTGGAAATCCCATAATTCTATAACATTCTTTAATCGTCAATTTGCGAACGGCATTTTCTTCAGGAAGATAAATAAAGAATCGCCCCGATGTCTCTTGAGAAGGTATTGTAGGATGTATGCCTTCTACTGAATAAATTCTATTGGGTTGATGGTGAACCCTAGATAAATGATGAGTATTGGGTCTAACTCCTTTTTTCCAAATACTCTTATTATTCCGATATCCTACAAAAATTAATCCCGATTGCTGTTGTTTGGGTTGATCTATTAAGGTATAGCTGTCTGGATCTAAATATTCAAAGTTTTCAGAATCGGATAGAAAACTTTTTAATTTTGCTCTAGAGTTTATTGTTTTCAATTTATTAAAATTAAATTGTTTGTTCTTGGTAGCAACAATAATTATTCTTTCCCGGTTTTGAGAAACTCCAAAATTTTTAGAATTCAGCAGGCTATAATTGACTTTATATCCCAAATCTTCTAAGGAATACAAAATCACCTTTAGTGTTCTACCTTTATCTTGATGCATTAAATGTTTTACATTTTCCAAGAGAATAACTGGAGGTTTTTTTGCTGCAATTATTTCACAAATGCGAAAAAATAATGTACCTCGTGTATCATGAAAACCTTTTCTTTTACCACATATACTAAAAGGCTGACAAGGAAAACCCGCCGTTAAAACATCAAAATTAGGAATACTATTAATGTCTATTTTTGTAATGTCACCTGCGGGTATATCTGAAAAATTATTAAAATATACTTCCTGACATTTGGGATCAATTTCACAAGAATATACGCATTTATAGCCCGTTTTTTCAAAGGCAATTCTAAATCCCCCAATTCCAGCAAATAAATCAATAAATTTAATTTTTCCCATTCCTGTTATTCAACAAATTTAATTCTCTTATTATAAAACATAGTCGCACCTTCACGCAGATCCAAGAGGAAGCCAACACAATTATCGAGTTAACTATGCAAGGCTGCATCCCGATCGCACTTACCGTTTCAGTGGATGCGATCTTTCCATGTTCGACGGTAGGGGCGCACATCAGTGCGCCCTTTATTATTGTCGTGTATTCTATATTTAACCAACTATAAAATCACAACAATATTCACTCTAAAAAAAATTAGCGATCGCGCAATGCCCAATTAACAGACAATTGCGATCGCGCTCCCTGATTACGCTTAATTCTAGTACGATAATCTTAGAGCTGTTATTCCCATGTTCCAATGACTTCTACAATGGGGCATTTTACATTATTAGGTTTGCTCCCCTGTGGCTAAAGAAAGGGGCGGGTTTAGTCAACTTAGAGGTTGTTTCCAAAACGTTAGGGGTAAAACCCGCCCCTACCACCCGGTTGCCTTAAAATGTCACCACACTGCGAATCGATTCCCCTTTGTGCATTAAATCAAACCCCTCATTTATTTTCTCCAAGGGCATGACATGAGTAATTAAATCATCAATATTAATCTTACCTTCCATATACCAATCCACAATTTTAGGAACATCAGTACGTCCCCTTGCCCCACCAAACGCGGTTCCTTTCCAAACTCGTCCGGTTACTAATTGAAACGGGCGCGTACTAATTTCTTCTCCTGCACCAGCCACGCCAATAATCACACTCACGCCCCATCCTTTATGGCAACATTCCAAAGCTTGGCGCATCACATTGACATTCCCAATGCACTCAAAACTATAATCAGCGCCCCCTTTGGTTAACTCCACCAAATACGGAACTAAATCCCCTTCAACTTCACGGGGATTAACAAAATCCGTCATACCAAACTTTTCTGCCAATTCCCGTTTATCTGGATTAATATCAACGCCCACAATTTGACTTGCGCCCACCATTCGCGCCCCTTGGATCACATTTAAGCCAATCCCACCCAGTCCAAATACTACAACTCTGGAACCGGGTTCAACTTTGGCAGTATTAATCACCGCACCAATCCCCGTAGTTACGCCGCAGCCGATATAACAAACCTTCTCAAAGGGCGCATCTTCTCGAATTTTCGCCACGGCAATTTCTGGTAATACGGTATAGTTTGCAAAAGTAGAAGTTCCCATGTAGTGATGTAGCATTTTGCCATTACTGGAAAACCGACTTGTGCCATCGGGCATGACTCCTCGTCCTTGAGTTGCCCGAATCGCCTGACAGAGATTGGTTTTCAAACTTAAGCAATACTCACAGTTCCGGCATTCAGGTGTGTAGAGAGGAATGACATGATCACCGGGTTTAACGCTGTTTACCCCCTCTCCCACCTCCACGACTACACCTGCACCTTCATGTCCTAAGATAGCCGGGAATAGTCCTTCTGGGTCTTTGCCAGAGAGGGTATAGGCATCGGTATGACAAATACCTGTGGCTTTAATTTCGACCAGTACCTCCCCAGCTTTGGGTTCCTCTAGCTGAACCGTTTCAATCGTTAACGGTTTACCTGCTTCGTAGGCGACAGCTGCTTTAACGTCCACTTCTCCCCTCCTGCTTGTGGTCTTAATGCACTATCGTTTAGTGTATCCCTAGCCTCAGAATCTGGACAGATGCGCGAGCTGCACGGAGCCTGTCCTTTTTCCCAAGTGAAGGGTTTCGCGAACCCTGACAGATTACCTCTTTGACTGCAACTTGATATCACTTCTCCCTTTTTCAGAGTAATTTTCTGATATCTCCCTATCGTGCAACCATTGTTAAGATAAAAGAGACTTAACCCCACCGCAAGGGAGCCAGTCTGTACAATCAAAACTGAAAAACTACCTTAGGGGCAGGTTGAGTCAAATCGGGGCGGAAAAAAACGATAATCGTGAAACCCACCCCTACATCCCTTAAAAACCCTTTCATCCTGATGTACCGATGTAACGGAAAAATCCTAGATTTTCCTTAACCACTATGGCTAAAAAAAATCCCTAGCCCAAATCAGTGAGCCAGGGAACGTCAATCAGGGTGCATCTACCATTTCACTCTTCTGGAATAGGCGGGGTTCATCCGGAAAAATTCGCCAAGCCTTTCCTCAATTGGAGTTCAGTAACATCCAGAACCGAAAAATTCCAGCGTTTTCAACCATGATTAACCTCTTGTCCCTCCTCCATCAGGTCAAAATGTCTCATTGAATACCCGTGACTCGCCCCTATGTGCCTAAACTCTCTATGGAAACTTTCACAGAATTAAATCAATCTATATTTAAAGACACTATGAATGCGATAAACCTTGAAAACCCAGTAAAAACCCTTGACATTCAGCAAACTTGACCAGGCAATAGCAGTGGCACAGGAATTCCATCTCTCTGTGACCCCCTTGGGGGACGAGCAGCAGCATCTAGTGCGGATTGAACGAGTCGCACCAGGGGTGCCTTTGGCAGAAGAACAAGTCCGTTGGCCCATGGATGAGTGGTTAGCGCAAGCTAAACAACTGATGAATGATCCCCTCCTCGGCTTGTTACAAGGGGGGGCTGGCGGTATGGATGAGCTGTTTTTTTTGCCTAACTCAGATCAGCAAGTGCGTCAATCCTGTAAAAACCTGGTGGCGCTGGGTCAGGAACTTTATAATGCTTTATTTCAAGGGAGCTTGCGTGATAGCTGGATGATGGCACAAGCGATCGCGCAAAATCAACGCACCGTATTGCGACTGCGCCTGGGACTCAAAGGGAATCGCTTACCCCGCTTACCCTGGGAAGTTCTCCATGCCGGCGATCGCCCTTTGGCAACGGGGACAGATGTCGCCTTCTCCCGTTATCAACTTAGCGCCGGGTTGATGCGACCGATTCATTCCCTTCCCCCTCAACCCAATCCTGTCCTGAAAATTCTCATGGTAATTGCCGGACCAAGTGACCAAGAGAGTTTAGAACTGGCACAGGAAGCCGCACACTTACAAGAAGAACTCAAAAGCCGTTCTCGCCAAGAACCCCCAGCGATTCAACTCACCATTCTCGAACAACCGGGACGAGAACAACTCACCCAAGCCTTAGAACAAGGTCAATATCAAGTCTTCCATTATGCGGGTCACAGTAGTCTGGGGGATTCTGGCGGTGATGTTTATTTAGTCAGTAATAAAACGGGGTTAACGGAAACCTTGAACGGCAATGACTTAGCCGGATTGCTGGCAAATAACGGGGTGCAATTGGCAGTGTTTAACTCCTGTCGTGGCGCCTATACAGCCACATCAGACCCCCTAAACAATGGCAAAGAGCGCAATTTAGCCGAAGCCTTGGTCAAGCGAGGTATTCCCGGTGTCCTGGCAATGGCAGAACGAATTCCTGATGAAGTGGCACTTACCCTGACTCGCCTACTTTATCGGAATCTCAATCAAGGCTATCCCATCGATCTGAGTCTGAGTCGGGCGCGACAGGGGCTAATTTCTGCCTATGGTTCCAACCAATTATATTGGGCGCTGCCCGTGCTTTATCTGCATCCCGAATTTGATGGATTCCTCACTAATGTGGACGATGACTATCACAATCGGGAAGAACGATTACAGTTACCGGAACCACCAGACATGCCTTTAGTCTCTAACGAAAGTGACGCCGAACTATTTACACAACCGATGTTAAACACAACGTTAGAGAATGAGGATGAATTCCTGCTAGAGGATAAATTGCCCCTAGCTGAGTATGAGTATACATCGAGCCAAAATTCCTTGGATGAGACTCCCTCAGACGATGATGGGGATGATCCGTCTAGCTTTATTAAGAGTTTACTCGAACAACTCGATAGTGACCCAGAGATCGAGGAACCTAAGTTACCTCCCTTAGACGCAAAGCATCCACCTACAACGACGCCAGGGAAAGCAAATCAGGACGTATTAATCCCGCCGCCTCAAAAACCCACGGTTTTCTCAGAAGCGCCAGTACCAACACCTCCCCCAAAAACAGCTACGCCATCATCTCAACAGACGGTTACACCATTACCCCAGCCAGCGCAACCGAATCAAAAGGGGTGGCGTTCCTGGCGGGTTGCACCTAAACTGGGGATTGGATTAGGCGTCGGTGCTGTCGCGATCGCACTTTTGAGTTTCGCCTTGGTTTGGAACCGTCAGCCGCCACCTGATGATAGTTTATTACCACCGTTTGATTCTCCTGTGTCGAGTCTACCCCCATCCCCAGGCTCGGATCAGATCAACTTAGACAAAGCCGACACTAGTCGCGTTACAGCTTTAGCGATCGCACAATTAGGTCAAGGGAAGATCGAAGCCGGAACAGAAGCTGTGGAAGCTTTGCTCAATCGAGGTGCATTGTCTCAAGCTGATGCTGCACTAGGGGCTGTTTCTCCCTCCCAATTGGATAACCCAACCATCAGTTTTTTGAGAGGACGTCTGGCTTGGCAATCCCTTCAAACTGGGGATACAAACTATAATATCAGCGATGTGCGACGGTATTGGGAAACAGCAGTTAAAGCCCAACCTGACTCGGCTAAATATCATAATGCCCTTGGCTTTGCTTACTACGCAGAAGGAGATTTCGAGCGAGCTAACAATGCCTGGTTAGATGCTCTCACCTTAATCGAACAAGAGGAAATCGATGCAGATGTGGCGGGAAACGAGGCAAAGCAAGAAGCGCTAACGGCTTATGCGGGATTAGCGTTAGGATTCTGGAAATCTGCTCAACAACAGCCCGCAGAAAAGGGCACAAATCTTTTAAATGAATCGTCGAAACTGCGGCAAAAAGTTCTCCAAGATGACCCCGTAAATTTTCAACCCGACGCCCTGAGCCAGAACTGGCTTTGGTCCGAGCAGGCGATTCAAGATTGGCGATCGCTTTTAGGAGAAACGCCATAAAATCTGCATGGGTGGGTTTCAAAAATTCGATAAAATATGCTGTGCTAATACCTGTATGAATATAGCAACTATTACTCTGCCTTCTCGGATAAAATTGAGTATCGATTTAACCGATGATCAGTTCTTTGATCTGTGTCAGAGAAACCGAGATTACCGATTTGAGCGGACAACATCAGGGGAATTACTAATCATGTCACCAACGGGTAGTGAAACGGGAAATCGCAATATTGAACTCGCCTATCAACTCCAAGCTTGGAGCCGCCAGAATAATTTAGGGATTGCCTTTGATTCCTCCACTGGCTTCAAACTTCCCAATGGTGCCGAGCGTTCCCCTGATGTCTCTTGGATACGCCGGGAACGATGGGAAGCGTTAACTCCGACACAACGAAAGAAGTTTGCCCCGATTTGTCCAGATTTTGTCGTAGAATTGCGTTCGGAAACCGATTCGCTGAAAGAATTACAAGAAAAAATGAGAGAATATAGGGATAACGGGGCAAAATTGGGATGGTTAATTGACCGTAAAAATAAGCGAGTTGAGATTTATCGTTCAGGAGAGGATGTAGAAATTCTCCACTCTCCGGCTACTTTGTCAGGAGAAGATGTGTTACCGGGATTTGTGTTGAATTTAAAGGGGATTCTGTAGGTGATTGTTGCTAGTGATCAATTCTATACTAAAGCTCGAACATAACTTAAAATCCTTACCAGTAGGAGAGATGACGACGCCCCAGCTTCCGGAAAAACTGGTACGCGATCGCATCTTCCCATATCGCCTTAATCTATATAGGAAAGGTATCAAAGGAAAATAGTAACCATGGCAAAACTCCTCCTCAATGAGTTCACTCCACCGGATCTGCTGATTAATAATGCGGCAATTATTAATGACTTGGCGCCTTTTTGGGAGATTCCCAGCGAGGATTTTTCCCGTCTGATTGATGTCAATATCAAGGGAGTCGCCAATGTAATTCGCCATTTTATCCCAGCAATGATTGACAGGGGAAGCGGTATAATTGTCAATCTGAGTTCGGGTTGGGGACGCTCAACCTCTCCTCAAGTCTCATCCTACTGTGCCTCTAAATGGGCAAGTCAACTACTCACGGTTACTTCGTTGAACCGTGAGCTTGGAAAGGTCAGTTTTCAGTAAAAGTTGTCTACCGCATGAGTCTGATAATGGTACACACGTTTAGTTGTTTTCCTAGACTAAACCTCTGTAAAACCTCTGACTAGGTTGCTCTAATAAAGGACATCTTTTATCAGATGGCGGTAAGGAACAAGTAACTTTTTGTAAGGATTATCTCCTATGCAACGAGTCCCTGTAATTTCACCTGATGGGCGTCCACTAATGCCCACCAAACCTTCAAGAGCTAGGCGATGGCTCCGCTGTCCCTCCCCAGGTGGCTACGCAGAACCTGGGGAGGGACAGCGAACACGTTGAAGGCATGACGCGATCGCTAGCTCAAGAATTGCCCAAAGGAATGGCAGCGATTCCCCTGAGTCCCGGTATTATCCATACTGATATGCTGGAAGTTTGCTATGGCGAAGCAGCGGCGTCTTATACGGCTATCCAAGATTGGGTCAAACAAGCAATTCCCTTCCTGCTGCAATTGACTCCTGCTGATAATGGTCAACCCCTGAGTGTCCCTGTATGATACAATAACGGGTTCGACTCTGTGTTTGGGTGAGGTTCCAATTATCTCGCTTAAGCTGAAAAAAAGCAGGTAGCCCACAAAAGCGGGAGCTATATAAAGTTTAACAAATAAAGGCTTGGGAAACCTCGCCCAAATCAGCTAAAATCGACTAATCATGTCAAAAATTTGATAGTACGACGAAAGCAAAAAGACGAGATTGCCTTTCCTTAAGCTATGGGGAAATTACCGTTCAAAGAAAAACCCTGGACTCTAAACCAGGATTTAGTGAAGGATCAAGAATCAGGGAGGATTGAAAAGTAGTGGACAACGTTTATAAACGCCACTCTTATAAGGCAAACTTTGATCAAGCCGAACGTTACCATACCCATTGGGATGAATATTTAATTATTCCCATTTGGGAACGGAAAACAGGGCGTTGGACAGTAACTTGGCTAGAATCAGAACAGTTGCTTGAACCGACAATTATTGATCCCTTTGGCGGTTTTGATTTCCCCACAGCTCAAGCCGCGATATCAGCGGCAAAATCTCTCATTGATCATTGTTCAGATGTGGCGGCTCGGAATGCCATGGAAGATAGGCTGATAGAAATCTTAGAAGGGAAGGGATGATATAATATCTGGTTGAATAGTTACATGTTGGTGGACATATTTACAATGCGACCATAATTTGATGCTTTCATCAAAGGAATACAAGCTTGACACATTAAAAAAGCGCCACTACTGCATTGAGAATAATATATCAATCTTGGCATATTCATCCCTTGCTCAAGGATTGCTCACGGGTAAATTTAAACCCGATCATCAATTCTCAAAAGGCGATAATCGTGCCAAGAATCGTCTTTTCCAAGGAGATAACTATAAACGAGCGCAGCAAGCTTTAGATAAACTGCGCCCGATTGCTGAACGCCATAATTGTAGTCTTGCCCAATTATCCCTCGCCTGGTTAATTGCCCAACCGCAAACGAATGCGATCGCGGGGGCGCGTCATGAAGGACAATCCTCTAGTAATGCTAAGGCGGCTGAGGTAAACTTATCCCCAGAGGAATTGCAAGAAATTGACGCGATCGGACGTATTGTTACTGATCACCTGGACGATAATCCGGTGATGTGGGATTGGGATTCATAACAGACAAACAATTAGGAAGAATAAGCCGCAACACCCGATGAGGAGTTCAAACTCCGGGCTAATAGCTTAAGTCCATTAAAATGGACTAAAACACTGATCCAGTCGCATGCCAGACGAATGCCAGCTTTTGGTGTTTTGGGTTTCAACCCCAGACGCAAAGTAAGCGAGTGGTGCAAGTTTGAGTAGAATTTAGGGATGGAGACATCAACGAGTAAAAGGAGCAATCTATGGTTCAAACTCCCTTCCAGCAAGAGTCTTTGCTCCCATCCTTGGAAAGTGGCGATCGCTTAAATCGTTATGAATTTGAGCGTCGTTACAACGCGATGCCTTCTCTCCAGAAAGCTGAACTAATTGAAGGAGTCGTTTACTTGCCTGCTGCACTGCGTTTTAGAAGTCATAGTCAACCTCACGCCAATTTAATCCTATGGCTGGGCAATTATCAAGTGGCGACACCGAGTATTGAGTTGGGGATTGAACCTACTGTTCGGTTAGATTTGGACAACGAACCTCAACCCGATGCTGTACTATTGATTGATGAAAATGCCGGGGGACAGGCGAGACTCAGCGATGATGATTATATTGAGGGTGCGCCGGAATTGGTAGCCGAGATTGCAGCTAGTAGTGTGGCGATAGACTTACATGATAAGAAACGGGCGTATCGTCGTAATGGGGTACAAGAGTATATTGTTTGGCAAGTATTTGAGCAGAGACTTGATTGGTTTTACTTGCAGCAGGGTGAGTATGTATCGTTACCCGTGGATGAAGGAAATGTGATCCGGAGTCGAGTGTTTCCAGGATTGTGGTTAGCCGCCGATGATTTGTTAGCAGGGAATATGGCGAGGGCGTTGTCGGTGTTGCAGGAAGGTTTAGCTTCGGAGGAACATGCAAGGTTTGTCGAACATTTAACAGAGCAGTAGAACAACTTGGCGTTAACCTAGGCTACTGCAAGGAGCAATCCCTCTGAATCGGCACAATTAATACTAAAATAGACCAACTGATCTTTAAATTACAAATCAAACATGAATTTAAGTGACTATCCTACTAAATTTTGGCATTGTTCTGTATCTATGAACAGAAAAGATAGGAGTTTAAAAGAAAAAGTTATAATGGTGTGGTGTCACAGACAACTATCATGATTGATGTTTGAGCAGAAACTGTCTAACTTGGGCAATCTCTTGCTCTAACTCTTCCTTGGTTTGGCTAGGAAAGGTCGGTATATCATATAAATCCATTAACTCAGAAAGTTGCCAGCGATCAATGCCTAGCAGTTCAGCTGCTAATCCAGCGCTAATATCAGCATGGTTCAGGAGCGTCATGACGTAGGCTTCCCTGGCGCGTCGTTCTGCTTCTAAGCGATGGATTTCTGGAAGTTCAGGTAACTTTCCTGTCAGTTTAATGTCCAACTTGAGTTTTTGGGTTGACATATTATTCCAGAGTGGTGGTGTGGCAAGTGCGATCGCAAGATAGCCGTAGGTTGGGTTGACGCGCCGAAATCCAACATCAACGTCAATTCACAAATTGACAATGGATAATGAACAATGGATAATGACCTCTCCTTAAAAGAAGAGGATTGAAATTAAGGAAAATCTTTTTTAATTTCTTCGTAAACGAAGAGGTATTAGACCCAATTAATCAATTGTCAATTATCAATTATTAATTATCCATTGATAAGCGCGATCGCACTTCAATCAAGTCTAAGGCGATCGCACAACCAAATCAACCTTGATGAGGACTAGCCACAGGTTCCGACAAAAGTCCTGACATCTCCAACACGCGCTCCATCCAAACCCTTGCTTGTTCAGCAACATTGATGCGTTTTGCATCATCTGCCCAAATCTTTGACCAATGGAATTGCCACCGAGCGAGTTGAACTTGCAACTCAACCAACTCAGCTGCATGATCCATTCCAGCATCCATAGCTGTCCACTCAATAAAGAACTTGCTTTCTCTAATCAGATATTCCACAGTATTGCCATTAACTCCACTCTTAGTCAGAGATTTAATTCGAGCCAAGTTAGCCGCTAATCCACCTAGACGAGTTGGTACTTCATCATTTAAATACCGCCCTTGTAAAGCTTTCCAGTCTTTCATACGCCTCCTAATAAATTCTGAACAATATTAGCAACTTGCTCCCGAATCCCTAGATCAAGGATTTCCATTGAACGGTTATTTTGTCTCGGACGTATATTAATTAGAGATTCATAGGTTACCGTTTTGCTATCCGGATACCTGACATATTATTCTAGAGTGGTGGTGTGGCAAGACTATATTTTCAGGCTTTCTTGCGCCTAGAATCCTCAACCGCTTAATTATCATCCAGAGGCAATTCATGTTCGGGTGGTTCTAGTGAAAGTGGAGCATCTGTACTCGGAGGAACCACGACAAGGGGAGGGGGTGGTTCTAAAATCTTTTGCCACCCTTGAATTTGCACTTGAGCTGCATTATAGGCTTCGGTTCCCGAAGGAATCATTTTAGCCAGTCGAATCGCTTCAGTTAAACTAAAAGCGGCTCGATCTTGAGCTAAAGCCAACAGTTGATAACTCCAGCGATTAACCGCCGAGACAGCATCACCTCTAACCTTAGCTGAACTGGGAACTTGTCTGGCTAAGCGAATTGCCTCGGCAACGGCTTCAGGAGTTCCGGGAGTGGCAGCTTGATAGGCTTGTTGCAAGCGCTGTTGTCCCAAAACTTCTGTTTTCCAGCCCTTAATTAGGCTTTGTGCTTCCCCATAGAGTACCCGTCCCGATTTAATTTGTTCAGCCGCTGCGATCGCGGCGGGAAGATTGCCGGAATTAGCAAGGGTGCGAGCATTATCAAGATAGGGTTGGTCTTGCAAACGTTGAACTGTGCGCGTCCAGTCATTAATCTTACTCTGTGCTTCTGAGTAAAGAGCGCGATTGGGAGCAATGCGACGGGCTTCTTGGATTGCTTCTTGTAACGATTCTGCCCCGCCAAAGCTGGCAAGTTGGGTGGCGCGGTCAAGATAGGGCTGATCTTCTATGGTTTGAATGCGACGAGTCCATTGGCTAATCTCAGCCCTCGCTTCCTGGTAGCGGGGATTGCGGTTGGGAATCAGTTGAGCTTCTGCGATCGCAATCTGTAAATCGCTAATTAGCCCAGAACTGGCAAACGCCCTTGCCCGTTCCAGTCGAGCCACATCCTCAATTTCCCGTTGCCATCGATCAATTAATTCTTGACCTTTATCATACAGAGGACGATCAGTACCCAGTTTCTGAACTGAGGCGATCGCGATTTCTAAATCCCCAACGCTTCCAGATTCAGCACTAGATAGGGCGTTGGCTAAGTCAATCAAATCTGCCTTGACGTCTGGTAATTTTACACTAGCGGGCAACTTATTGGCAATCTCTAACACCCCTTGCCAATTCCGCTGTTCTAAGCGACTTGTCGCCAGTTTGAGTAACTTATTCCCACACTCAGCAATCAAATCTTGAGCCTCTTTGTAGGCAAAACTCTTGGGCGTGATTTTCTCAGCGGCTTCAATCGCCTTTAAAATATCATCGATTCGACCCGTTTTACTCAACCGATAGGCTTCATCCAGCTTCTGACTATCGTCTCGTCCGATTTGAATCAAATCCACGAGTTGGTTGTATTTAACGGCTGCCCAATACTGATTATCTATCGTTGTCAGCTTAACCGCTTCTCGAAACGCTAACGTCCAATTCGACTGTCTGAGTTGTTCCTCGGCTTGTGCATAAATCCCTGAAGCCTTTTGCCACAGACTTTGCCACGCCTCAATTTGTTCTTTGACCAATTTGAACGCGGGAACATCTCTCGGAATCCGGTTGGCAATCTCAATCGCTTCCTCTAGCTGACCGGCTTGAAACTTTTCTTCTCCAATCGCTAAAATCTCTACAGACCACTCTTCGATATGGCGGTTAATTTCCGGGCGCAAGGGGTGGTCTTTAGGTAAAGCGTCTATGAGCGCGATCGCTTCTAACAAATCTTTGGTGGTGCGTTTATTTGCCGCAAGCTGAGCGCAATAGAGACGCACTGATGCCGAAGCCGTGGGCCAAAAAATCGACGGACAATTTGGCAAAGCAGGTAGCTTCAGCAAAAGGGCAACAGCGGAAAATCCTATCCCACCCGAAACCAGAATAATCACCGCCACCCAAAATGCCCAGCCGCCGAACGTAAAGCGTCGTCTTGGTTCTTTGGGCTGTTTAGGAGAGGGTGGGGCTGGCTTCGTCGCCACCTTTTGGGGAGTGGTTTGACGATAAGACGCTGAATGTCCGACCTGATGAGGATTGACAGCACTCCTCTGGTGTTGCAAATCTTGACTCCAACTGGGTTGGGCAGACCAGGTAGCATGCCAATGATCGGGCACTTCTCGTTTTCTACTCATAACTCACTCCACCACTCGCTACGCCTAATGCTGTGGGTTTTATAGCACCCTCAGTTCTTGCCATCCTACTCTCGTTAGACAGAAAAATCCATACTCTTTTTGAGACTTTATTGGGAATGGGAGCAAGGGCAACCGCTGTTACGATGAGGAAGATTGGTCATAAGTTTGATGGCTAATGCCATACCTCCTTGAGAGAAAACTATCAAAATTGGGGTTCAGATATAGACAGACTAGAGGTGGTCAACTCTCACCTTTCCCATTCCCAATTCCCCTAACCCAATCTCGATGAAACGGACTCAGCCCTTAAATCATCAATCAGTCGAGCCAGTTCATCTCCACTCGCTTGGTAAACTTCTCCACAGAAATGGCAAGTCGCTTCAGCCCCTTCGTCTTTTTCAATCATATCCCGAAGTTCGGCTTCACCTAGCATCTTCAGCGCTCCCAACACCCGATCAAACGAGCAACCGCAGTCAAAACGTACCATTTGGATTTCTGGCAGAATAACCAAGCCCAAATCACCCAAAATCTGTTCAAAGATAGCCGGTAACGTTTTACCTTCCTGCAACAGGGGCGTGAATCCGGATAGTTTAGCAATGCGAGATTCCAAAATTTCCACCAAGGACTCGTCTCTAGCCGCTTTGGGTAAGATTTGGATTAATAACCCTCCTGCGGCGGTTACGCCTTCAGCACCGACAAATACACCCACCATCAGTGCTGATGGGGTTTGTTCGGACGTGAGCAGGTAATGAGCAATGTCGTCACCAATTTCTCCCGAAACCAGTTCTACGGTACTGGAGTAGGGATAGCCATACCCCACATCCCGGATTACATAGAGAAAACCGTCATGCCCAACTGCACCGCCAACATCGAGTTTGCCAGATTCGTTGGGCGGTAGTTCAATGGCAGGGTTATCCACATATCCTCTAACCGTACCATCTAATCCTGCATCCACCAAAATCCCGCCCAAAGGACCCTTTCCCTTCACCCGAATATTTACTCTTGACCCTTCACGCTTCATACTAGACGCCAACAATAAGCCGGATGACATGGTGCGCCCTAGGGCAGCCGTGGCGACATAAGAGAGCTGATGGCGCTGGCGAGCTTCTTCTGTGAGGCGTGTGGTAATCACACCGACGGCACGAATACCTCCTTCTGCTGCTGTGGCGCGAATTAACTGATCAGCCATGGAAAAACCTTACACTTCTTAACATACTCCTTTTTTATTTTAGCCAGACCATGAGAAGCCTTACGTCTCTACCCCAAGTGTTCGTTTATCCTAGAGAGGTTCCGGCGGAACCTCTCTACTAAATTCTTCTGTGTCCTAACCGATGCCAGAGGTTGCTATAGTTAAGGTTTACACTCAACCGCAACAGACCTATCGTTTTTGGACAAAGATTATGTTGGGAACCTTTCAACAAAGTCACCTCCGCATTGAACTCGAAGCCCCCCATAATGTGATCCGAGACAGTCTGCTGCATTCACAGAAACTGCGCCAGTGGTTGCCGACTCAGCGCCTTTCCCCCGGACTACCGGAACAACTCCATCCAGGATTAACCTTCACCAGTTGGATAGGTCCAGTTTCCATCCAACATCAGGTGGAGGTGGCTGAGTCTAACGGGTTGCGACTGCTATTGAGCCAGGGAATCGATGGCTATCACGAATGGTGCTGGGGTGAAGGATGGGTACAGTCTCGTTTAGAAGGTGTGTCTCTGTTGCCGTTAAATCTCGCTCAAACCCTGAATTTGCTGCGACTACGGGAATTTATCGCCGCCGAGCAAGGACGATAGGAGCAGGGGAAGCCGGGGGAGCCGGGGAAGCCGGGGGAGGGTTGACGACAGATAGCTAATATGATAATTTATGCTCATATTAGCTTATATTTGCTCACATGGGGTATATTCCTTTGAGAGAAGCCGTTAAGCGGCTTGGATTACACAAAAATACGCTAAGGAAGTACGCAGATAATGGCAGCATTCCCTCTATACGCAATCCAGCCGGACAAAGGCTTTTTGATGTCGAAGCCTATCTGGGAGCAAGTACTGGAAATGCCACTATTTGTTATTGTCGAGTCTCCAGTAGTAAACAACGAGACGACCTGGCCCGACAAGTCGCCTATATGCAGTCTCTCTACCCACAAGCCGAAATCGTCAAAGACATCGGTTCAGGACTCAACTTTAAAAGGAAAGGATTGCGTTCCTTACTGGACAGACTTCTTAAAGGGGATAAGCTCACAATTATTGTTGCCTGCAAAGACCGATTGTGTCGATTTGGATTCGAGCTTATACAGTACCTGGTCGAGCAAAACGGTGGAAGCATCGTGGTTCTCGACCAGACTGTATATTGTCCGCAATCAGAGCTTACCCAGGATTTACTCTCCATTGTCCACGTCAACTCTAGTCGAATGCATGGACTCAGAAAATACGGCAAGAAAATCAAAGAAGATCCGAATCTACCTAAACCCTGAGCAGAAAAGCCGGGTTAAAAGATGGATGGGAGTCTCAAGGTTTGTTTTTAATAAAACCGTTGAACACTTGCAGCAACCCGACACCAAAGCCAACTGGAAGGCAATAAAGGGAGGGTTGTTAAACTCCTTGCCGGAGTGGTGCAAGGAAGTCCCCTATCAAATTAAGTCAATAGCTATCAAGGACGCTTGTGCAGCCTTAAGAGAAGCCAAGAAAAAGTACAAAAAAACGGGACAAATCCAAAAAGTCAAGTTTCGTTCCCGTAAAGACAGGATTCAGTCTTGCTATATTCCTAAATCAGCCGTAACCGACTTAGGAATATACCACACAATATTGGGTAAAATACGCTACACAGAACAGTTGCCCGACAATATTGGGGATTGCCGATTAGTGTTCCATCATGGTCAACACTACATTTGCGTTCCCCATGACGTGCCACGACAAACGTCTGAGAACCAAGGACGGGTCGTGGCAATAGATCCCGGTGTTCGGTCAATCCTGACTCTGTTTACCGAAGATAGCTTTGGTTGGATAGGGACAGGAGATATTGGACGCATCCAACGACTCTGTTATTACCTTGATGATTTAATTTCCCGTATAACTAAAGCTAAAGCCAAACAGCGTCGGAGACTAAAAAAGGCGGCTGACCGATTAAGACTGAGAATTCGTCATTTAATTGACGAGATGCATCACAAAGTTGCTCGATTTTTAGTCGATAATTTTGATGTCATTTTGCTCCCGACGTTTAACGTGTCTCAAATGGTGGTTAAGTCCACAAGAAAGATCAGATCTAAATCAGTTAGGCAAATGTTGTCTTGGGCACATTACCGCTTTGAGATGTTTCTGAAGCAAAAGGCGTTTGAGACAGGCAAGGTTGTACTTGATTGCAATGAAGCCTACACCAGTAAAACCGTAAGCTGGACAGGTGAAATCATTCCCAATCTCGGTGGAAAAAAAGTCATTATTAGTGGTGATGGATTTCGGATGGACAGGGACATCAACGGCGCTCGCGGGATTTTCCTACGAGCTTTGGGAGATATCCCCTCTCTAAGAGCTTGTCTTTTAGAGTGCATTGTTAGCAAATGTTAGCAAAAATATATCGGAATTACCAATGAACCATGAACAATCAACAAATGACATCCCCACCGCTAGCTTGAGTTTTTCTCCCGACTCAACGTCGCTTTAATTTTTTGGGGATCACGATATTCATCCGATTGTGAAAGTCTTCCTGTACCTTGTGACTCAAGCGGCGAGACACTTGTCGGACGATTTGCCCCAATAGGCGATCGCCTGTACTCTGGATCAAGGATTGGGGTAATTTGTGGATAAACTTGGGAAACCGCACACCGACAGTTAAATCAAGCTCCCACTCGATACGGGTAATGGTGGGGGGAAGTTCTATCCCTTCAAGCTGTTGCTCAGAAAAATACTCGTGAGTTGGAATCGACACAAACCCTTGAGTCGCCTGAAAGTCAACCTCATAGCCGGGAGGATTGTAACCGGGAACAGGGATCGTCTGAATTTTATAGATCCCATCCTGGCGCGGGAGTAGTTCTAGTCCAATTTTTGGCTCAACTTCGTAGCCGAATGACCCAAAGCGCCCTATCGTTAAAGCATAACCATTGGCTCCAATTGGTTCAGCCTTCATCGGCTGAGCGCAGTGACGAAACCACTCCTGGTGAGTATCCAGATAAGCCGTTACTTGTTCCGGTTCGGCATACATCTCTACACCATTTTGGAAGTGACCGTAAAACTGAGTCAACTCAGGCGCTAATTGGCATGATTGGGACTCGTCCCTCTCAGGCTCGGTAAAAGTGGATTGGGTATCTAGATGCACTGGCTCGATTGCGATGGGTTGCTGGTTAAGGAATTGGGACTGCATAATTGCTCCACGGTGTCAGTTAGGGTTGGTGCCTATTGCTAGGATGCCCACTGGCGATTGTTCATTCTCTCTTTCATCTTCACGAATTTACGGTATAAATCTGCACATCTGGTAAAACTTCATTGATAATTTATAGAATTGAAAAGAGAATGTTAAGGTATCGAATCAAAAAATACGGGCTCTTTACAGCATAACTTGTGTATCTTGCCGTCAACTCTCACTGTTGAAGGAAATTTCTAGATGAAAGCATTGGTCGCCGGAGCGACAGGTCAAACAGGACGCCGAATCGTCAAGGAACTGGTCAAACGCAATATCCCTGTCCGTGCTTTGGTGCGGAACTTGGAGAAAGGACAGGAAATTTTACCCCCTGAAGCCGAGTTAGTCGTTGGGGATGTATTGAAGCCTGAGAGTCTCAGCGCTGCTGTGGGAGATAGCACTGTCGTTTTTTGTGCGACAGGTGCTACGCCTAGCTTCAACCCCCTAGAACCCTACCAAGTAGACTATGAAGGGACGAAGAATCTGGTCGATGTTGCCAAAGCCAAGGGCATTGAGCATTTTGTCATGGTTTCCTCACTTTGTGTCTCCCAACTGTTACATCCCCTAAATCTGTTTTGGCTGATTTTGGTGTGGAAAAAGCAGGCTGAGGAGTACCTCCAGAAAAGCGGCTTAACCTATACCATTGTGCGACCTGGGGGGCTGAAAAATGAAGATACTCCTGATCCTGTGGTCATGTCATCAGCGGATACACTATTTGATGGGAGTATCCCGCGCACGAAAGTGGCACAGGTTTGTGTCGAGGCGCTATTTCAAGCCGAGGCGCGTAATAAGATTGTAGAAGTGATTGCCCGTCCACAAGGGAGCGATCGCACTTGGCAAGAACTATTTGCAAATGTCGCCTAATCCAACTGTAGAGACGTTGCATGCAACGTCTCTACAGTCTATGGGATCGAATTTTATAGCCATGGGTTATGAAACGTCTAATTCAGTGGATTAATATCCTAATTTTAATGATCCTATTCCTAGAACTGCGTGAAGGATATCAACAAGGGGAATGGAGTTTTCACAATCCCAGAGGTGAAAAGGGGACTCAGCCGTTAGTCATGCGAGGCGGTGATCCTTATATTCGGGCGCTGATGCGAACAATTTCGGCAAGTGAGGCAAATGTTTCTCAACCTTATTCGGTACTGTATGGAGGGGAGCATGTTTGGGATTTGAGTGATCATCCCAATCGCTGTGTGCCCATTGTGGCAGGTCCCAATGTGGGGAATTGTACCACCGCCGCCGGACGGTATCAGTTTATTAACACGACTTGGTATGACAAAGCCAAACGCTATCACCCTCAACATTGGCAATTGTTGTGGTGGAGTAACTATAGCTTTGAGCCACAATATCAGGATGCAGTCGTTTATGCTTGGCTGAGTGATCCGCAAGCGTGGGGAATGGATATTTCCCAACAATTGCGCCAAGGTCAAGTGGATCAAGTCTTGCGGCGGTTATCAGGAACTTGGACGAGTTTAGGTTATGGTATAGAAACGAATTCAATGTCTCGATATTTACCGGGGATTTATCAGCGGATTCTTCAGGAAGAACTACAACAAAGCTGAACCAAAGTCAACAATAATGTTAGATTTATAAATTATAAGTCAAGTGCTGGGGCGGGTTTAGCCCGGTCAATTTAACCTAAGACTGCTAAACAAACTGCTCTTATTTAGAGTATAATAATCTTCTAAATAGTTTTTATTTTATTGAAGCCTTCTGCCCTATCTCCAGTAAGTATTCAATCGAACTTGATATAAAATGCAGAATCAATCACAGGAAAAAATCCGCGCCCGCGTTTTCATTTCTGGAGAAGTTCAAGGCGTTGGCTATCGTCTTTCAACAGTCAGTGAAGCTCGTCGATGGGGTGTAAATGGTTGGGTGCGAAATTTACCCGATGGTCGAGTAGAAGCGGTGTTTGAAGCGAATAAATCAGGAGTTGAGGAAATGATTAATTGGTGCCATCAAGGTCCTGCTGCTGCTGTGGTGAAAGATGTGGCGGTAGAATATGAGGAACCGGAAGGGTTAAATCATTTTGGATATAGAAACAGCTATCCGGCTCAATAAAACAAGCATAAGTTAGAGCCTTGAGCAATAAAATATAATACCAGGTAGGGTGGGTTAGGCGGTAATTCAATTCAAAAAATCACCATTTAATTCGGTGTCCGCCGTAACCCACCAATCACAAGACTTGTAGTATATTAATTAACAATACTGTGGAAATTGGCGCAAAGCGATTTTCGCGATCGCACACCTGTGATACCAAATCCGCCTTTATTACCCCCTTTTGCCACGGCGATTGAAATCGCTGCTACACAAACAAAGTCCGCCTGCGCGGACTGGGTTATAACGGGGATAGCTAACCCGGATTTGTTATGATTTACAAACGCTGTCCCAGTTTCAGCCAGGAGAATACCTGTTCAACGGTTAGCTGTAGACTTAGGAAATCTGTCCCATCGAAAGACCGCAACATCTGGCACAATAGAGCGTCCGCTAAATGTGCAGCGCAATTCGGGGAAAGCGTAAGCGATTTTTTCAGGAAATCCCACCTCGTTTATTGTATTAGCGAGGCATATTTGTAGAGTGCTGTGTTTCCCTTGTGGCATGGGTTTTTGATAGATTTTACCGTCAATAAATTCGCTAGCAGGTTGGGTTTCGGGAAGTTTGATAAAGTCAGCTAGGGTGAGTGGTTTAGTTGCTATGGTCATAGTTACTTGTTTATACGTGGGTTGACGTGCACCCGTGACTCGCGCCCACCCCGACGTAGGTTTCTAGACTTCCGGTGAAAAACTAGGGGCGTTAGTGCTATTCCTCTTAATCCAAACTTTGATTTGCCAAAATTTCTCGAATTCGCTGGCGAAATAAACGCACGACCGCTCGTTGTCCCATTGTCTTACTCTGCTCAATTAATCCAGGAATTTCGTTAATGGGTAGAAATGAAAACGTCGGACTTTGCTGAGTTTTTTCGTATTGTCCCTCTATCAGTTGATAAACCTCAATCCTATTCTGGTGATATCGCCAAATTTCTGGAACACCAAGCTCGGCATAGAGTTTAAATTTATTGATGGAAGAATTTTTATAATCGGACTCGACTACTAAGTCAGGCGGTGGGTCATCGGGTAGATTAATTTTGTCTTGACCTCTGACCCTACTTTCATTTTGAATGTAAAAACAGGTGTCAGGTTCAACAGCACGGGTTAAGTCTTCCCGTTCCAATGTTAAAGCACCAAGACTTCTCAACTCAATGCCGAGTTCGTCTACTATAACTTCAATAAAACTCTCTAGCAGTCGTTTAGGTTCTTCCTGTTTGGGTAGGGGCATCCTAATTTCTAATATTCCCTGGTCATAAGCTATCCTCCAAGCCCGATTATCTCCTACATCGTGCATTAAAGCTTGATAGGTTTGCCAACTAACCCCTCTGAGTGTAACGATTGGTTCAGCGCGAACTTGCAGTTGTTCTGTTGTTGATGTTGTTGTCACCGTCTAACCCACCATTATTAACTGTTTTAATTGTAGTGGCGTGATCTACCTCATTTGATAGATTAACCTTGTAGGGACACCATCCTTGCGCCCAGAAAACCTGCAAGGCTGGGTATCATGCCAGTAGTTCTATCCTACAGCGAAAGGAATAATGATGGCACAGATGTTCCGGCGGAACTAAATAATCATCATTTAATAGTCACAGGACTTACGCAGCTACACCATCTATAGCGGTAATAATGCGTTACGCAAGCGCTTTCACACCCTAAAAATAGAGGCTGTGCGTAAGTCCTAAGTCAGAAAAATTAGGCTGATACTGACTACAGCGTTTTTTCATAAATTCGATACGTCTTATAAATTGTCCCCCCCGATGCTTCAATCAACTTACGAGACGGAAAATTATCTTCCCATACCCAACCCAGTTCTGCTCGCTTATAGGGCTTACCTTTCTTAATTCCCCCTTGCATTCCCAAATAAATTAACGCCAGAGGCACCATTTTACGGCGATATTCTGGCAATGAAGCAATCGCAATGACCCGTCCTTGGTCAATCTGGCGACGATACCAAAGAAACTTAAGAATTCCTAGCCAGTTTAGTTTCCCCTTAACCTGTTTTAGGGGAATATTATAGTCCGGTAATCCCATAAAAAAGCCGATCATTTCACCCTTGTCTTCGGCTATGGGAAAAACATCTGGATCAACTAAACTCTGTAATGACTTGGCTTCTTCTAGAAATTCGGCTTCCGTTCTCGGCGCAGAACTCCAGTTGTTGGCAAAGGCACGGTTAAAAAGGTGATAAAGGCTGATACAATCTTGTTCAAATCCTTCGCCTTTGGTTCTAATTGGACGAAAGGTGATACCCGATTTACAAGCAATCTGATAGGCTTTCTTGAACTTATCCGATAAAGGCTTATCTAGGGGAAAATCATAAGAGTATGTATCCTTGGCTTTCTGCCAGCCCTCTTTTTCCAAAAATTCGGGATAGTAGGGGGGATTATAGGGCATCATTACCATGGGCGGTGTATCAAAGCCATCGACCAAAAATAAACAATTATTGTGGGTTGACAAATCAATCGGTCCCCGCGCCACAGTCATCCCTTGTTCCCGCAGCCACTGACAAGCCGCATTTAGGAGAGATTGCGCGATCGCAAAATCTTTGACACACTCAAAAAACCCAACTAAACCAACCCTTTTGCCCTCTCGTTCAATTAACCGTTGATTCACCGCCGCCACAATTCGTCCCACCGCTTGGGAAGGGTGGGACGAGTCCATGGCAATAAATTGCTGTAATTTTCCGTAGCTAAAAAAAGGATTATCGGGGGCAAACTGCTTCGCCACATCGCTACGCAGGGGTGGCACCCAATTAGGGTCATTCCCATAGACTCGTGCGGGTACATCCAGAAACAATTCCTGCTCTGCTGGAGTTGCCACAGTCCGAACTTTATCCTTTGTCATTTGTCATTTGTCCCAAGACAAGTTAGGCACTAATCATGGGTTTATATAATAAATCCCGTGTTGCCACCATCGCGGCGACTAATTTATCCATTTCCTCCTTGGTATGCAGGGCATTTGCCGTCATCCGGATGCGAGGTTTGGCAATAAACCAGATGGGTGACACCCAAATCCCATGGTTTTCTAACATGTAACGACCAAATAATTTTGGATTAATTTCTGAGGGTAAAATTACCGGGATAACATTAGTTTCACCAATGGCATCAAATCCCGCTTCAACTAAGCGCGATCGCAAGTAGCGAGTATTTGCCTGAAGCTTTTTCACCATATCGGGATGACGGCGCACCTGACGAACGCTCTCTAAAGCAGCGGCTGTTAGGGGTGGCGACAAGGAAACGGTGCCGATAGACGTGGGAGAAACATTTAACAGAGGAATCAATTCTGGCACATGGCTACTAATTGCTGCCCCCGCTGACGCGGCAAACTTGGAGAATGTAGTCATAATCAGCGGCACAACACCTTGCTCAATCGCGTATTGGGGTAGGATGCCAAAATGTTCGTAAACACCACCACCCGTCGCCCCTATCGCCCCACTTGCATGTGCCTCATCCATAACCAAGACACTGCCTTCGTAATGTCGCAGCACCTCAATCATATCGGGGAGTGGTGCAATATCCCCATCCATGGAAAACACGGCATCAGAAATCACCATAATCCGATCATGGGGGCGAGCATAACGACGCAGTTTACGGGATAAGTCCTCTGTATCACAGTGGCGATAGGCTCTCACCCGCACACGCGGACTATGACCAAATAACTTTCCTGAACGAGTTCCCGCATTGACGACTGCTGAGAGAATACAGCCATGGTTAAGGACATCGGTCAAAATCAGCGTCTCACGGGTATGCTGAAAACCAGCAACCGGGATAGCTAGGTGGCAGAAGGCATCCATCAAGGCTTGCATCGCCATCCAAGCATTTAAAAAGAGTTGGGTATGGGGCAGGTGCTTAAACTCAGAAATCTCTTGTTCGAGCTGTCGATGTAAATCAATGCGACCACTCAGGACTGAGGTTGAACTGTTGGACGTACCGTATTGAAAGATAGCATCAACCGCTGCTTGGCGAACCGCCTCGTTCTGAACCAAACCTAAGACATCATTCGTACAGAACGTTAGAACCGTCTGACGCTTTCCTGTGGCGACTGATTCTATCTCGACTAAATTACCTTGCTTTTGATGACAGACATATTCGTCGGGCGCTAATCCACTTTCGTACCACCGCTGAACGTACTCTTTGACAACTTCCACAACCTTACTCCTCTCACCTTTTCCTAGATAGACTACCGCTTCTAGATAAAAACGTGTGTTTTTCTCTTAAATTTAAGTGATTATCCCGACTGAATAGCAAGCTCCATGTTGGCGGTTTTATAGAGTACACGGTAATCCTACATAATACATGGTGATTGGACTGAGCGGCTTATGACAGACAATAACGCTGGCACATTGGCGAACGCTGTTGTTGGTGCGTTTTTAATTTCTGCTCTAGCAGGGTAACATAAAATTCAACCCCCTGCTGGATTTGTTTTCATCTCCAGCTCTATGTCTAGGGTTTGGTTGCTAAAGCCCGTTTATATTGACGCATAATCAGCCGCTGTATGGCAATGATCGCGGGATTGACTTCCACATAGCGACGCTGGGGATTTGCCAGATAGGTTCGCTGCTCACTTTCCATCATTTCGATATCTTGGTTGAGAAATCGCATAAATACAAACCGTTCCAGTACGGTAGACAAGATGGGAGCAAAGAGCTGGCGGAACCATTGGGGTAGGGGAACTTTAAAAAAGAATAGA
The DNA here is from genome assembly GCF_040226375.1 of Coleofasciculus sp. G2-EDA-02. Taxonomy (NCBI): domain Bacteria; kingdom Bacillati; phylum Cyanobacteriota; class Cyanophyceae; order Coleofasciculales; family Coleofasciculaceae; genus Coleofasciculus; species Coleofasciculus sp. G2-EDA-02. The sequence goes on from NZ_JAVKEW010000130.1 coordinate 25,343, forward strand.
GCAAAGGAGCGACTTTCTGTAAGTCCTATGGGGAGGCGCATCAGGTAGAGATTGGAGACGCCTTCTAGAGAACTGTAATAATGGGGATAGCGATACTGTACCGATATGGTGCGCCGAGTCACTTGATCCGCGCGATCGCTCAACCCTAACCATTGAGCCATACGCCCTTTATAGGAGACATCGTACTCCGCACAGACAGTATTTTCCGTTTCAAGCAAACGTTTAAGAACCGGATCAAACCATCCTTGAAGGTTTTGGTGCAAAAATCCATGAAAAACATCCATGGTATTTTCATTACAGATAGAAAAATGAGACTTCATCCTGGCACTCACGGGAACCATAAACCAATCCGGATGGTCAAATTCTGGCATATCTGGCGGTTGGCAGGTTGTGGCTAGGGCTGGATCTCCAGCAAAGATCCAAATTAGCTTGTATTTTTCCTGAATCGGGTAGGTACGGACTTGGGCGCAGGGCAGTTTCTGTTGTGGGGGAAAGTAGGGAATGCCTACACAATTGCCCGCACCATCAAACTGCCAGCCGTGATAAGGACAGGCTAAATATTCATCCTGAACAATGCCTTTGTGCAGTTCCACACCTTTGTGAGGACAAGCATTTTCTAAAGCATGGAGTTGACCCTTGGGAGTCCGGTAAACGGCGAGGGATTGTTGCCAAATCTTGACAGGCAAGATTTGACCGGGTTTGATTTGATTTGCCCAAGCCACTGGATACCAGTAGTTGGGGTTAATCCCTACTTCTCTAATCGCGTTTTGAACATTTTGGCTGGTTAGGGTTGTCGCCAGTTCCATATCGGAGCCTCTGTTGTCGATTCATTTGACATATTTATCCTGTTATTTTTTTGCAGTCAATGCATAGGGGGAGAAGGGTGAGCATGTTCCAGACTTAGCCGGCTAGGTCTGAGTGTTTAGTTGCGCTATAGTTGTCAAACTATTTAGGTATTTTAAGTTATGTTACGTGATCCTCGGCTGTTCGTGCTGCTAATCGCCGGCTCTCTCACCACCATGGCTGGGGGAGTGGTGGCGCCAATTTTGCCAGAGATGATCCAACAACTTAACCTTGATCCGGCATTGGCGGGGAATTTGGTCAGCCTGCATTGTTTAACCATTGCCCTATTTAGTCCGCCCTTAGGAATCTTGGCAGATCGGATGGGGCACCTGCGGGTGCTGATCCCATCGTTAATTCTCTACGCCTTATTTGGCACAGCTGGAGCCTTTATACACTCACTGATGCCGTTATTAGTGGTGCGGGGACTATTAGGCGCCGCCAGTGGCGGTATTGCGGCGGCGAGTTTGGGTATTTTGGGGAATATGTACGAAGGTGAGGCGCGATCGCAGGCGTTGGGCTACGCAACCAGTACACTGACCATTATGGGCATTGCTTTTCCCCTACTTGGGGGTTGGGTGGGTTCATTTCACTGGCAATGGGCATTTGGTCTGTATGGGATAGGACTACCTATGGCAATCTTAGCCGCACGGTTCTTACCGAAAAAATCCTCCCCAAAAACCAAGGTAGACGCTAAAGATGTTGCGAGTAAACTGCGTCAGGTTTTAGGACGCCCCTACACCCTACGCCTCTTATTTACACTCAGTTTGGTATCCATTGCTATGTACGCGGTGGTCATTTATGCTCCGCAATATCTCAAACAAACTATTGACGCCACAAGCGTGGTGAATGGCATCGTTCTAGCATCACGGGCAATAGGCGCGGCTGTTATATCAGCATTTGGCGCCAAAAGACTCGCCCAGGGTTTGGGACAACGCACGACGGTTGCGATCGGGTTGGGTTTGATGGCGTTAACCTTAAGTACCATTCCCGTACTGCATCAACTGGGTTGGATTTTGGTTACGGCTATCTTCTTTGGCGTGGGATTTGGTTTGGTACTTCCTACACTTTACGGCACTCTAGCGAATCTAGCTCCCCCAGACTTGAAATCTAGTGTACTCGCGGCTGGGACAGGCGCGGGGTTTTTGGGACAGTTTATATCCCCCATTTTGTTAGGACCGGTGTTAGCTTATTGCGGTTTACAGTGGGTGTTCTATGCGGCGGCAATTGTGGCACTACTTGCAGGATTGTTGCTATTTGCCCACAAGCAATAAGTTATTTGTCATTTGTCATTTTTCCTTTGTTATTGATAAGGACGACTTGCTTATCTGGGATAACTGCTTTACTAAAACTTCAAACTCTCTGCGGATAATTAAAGATTTGACTAACTAGAATCGAATATCTATCTTTTTTATTGCTAATTAGTTACCATGACAGAGGCATTAAAATACTCAATATTGGCGATAAAAAAATTCATTTATTTAATCTCGCTAGAGTAACTATTTATGACTGACTAGGATTTACCCTTAAGGGTGTATCATGCATCAATCCCTAATTTATTTCTTCGGAAGCCTATACTCTTTGTGACCTCGGATTGAAAGATATACCCAAAAATAATGGTAATTGATGTAAGTTCTAATCCTTTCAAAGATTTCAGAGTTTTTTTAGACTACATTAAAACTAGAAAAGACAACAATTCTATTAATGGTATTAGGCAGCACCGTCTTTTCAGAAGTGTAATTAATACCACTAATTGGCTTGAAATTCAGTCTAAATATTATCAGGATTCAATTTTTAATGATATTGATTTGAATGAGACTATTTACTCACTCACGCAGAAAGGAATTTCCCTAAACCTTAACCTTCCCTTACAGGTTATCGAAGAAATCCGAAACTTAGCGCTGGCAACTCCTTGCCATGAACCCAACAATACCCAATTCAGTTTTTATGCATCTGAAAAAAAACAAGTCATGATGCAAACTGAAAAACCATTAGTTCGGGGTATTTATAACCATAGTATATGTTTAGATCCAACGATTAAGAAACTAGAAAGCGATCCAATACTATTAGCAATTGCCGCAACCTATCTAAACGCCGAACCGATTCACCAAAACACTCAGCTTTGGTGGAGTTTTGCTGTAGAGTCAACTCTCTATGAGCGACGCCAAGCGACTCAGAGGTTTTATCGAGGCACTATTACCCCTCGGAGCTTGACTTTTTACTTTTATTTAACAGATGTGGATTTGTGCAGTAATCCTCACGTCTGTGTGCTGGAGAGCCACCGGAAGAAAAAACTTGCCTATCGATTTGTGAAGAAAGACTATTCACTCCAAGAAATCAGCAAATATTATGGTTATCCAAATATAACCTCTATTTGCGGTAAGGCGGGTTTTGGATTTGTGGAAGATGCCCGTTGCTTCCATAAAAAAATCTCTCCTAGCAGCAATGATCGCTTAACCTTAGAACTTAAATTTGCCGCCAAGCCTCGTTCGATTTAAGTTTCGAGATTTTCCGAAATTAGGGGCGATTCCTGACACAATTAGCCAGACATCAACTCTCGAAACTGATGCAAAACCAGATCCAAACCAACAGAACGCGAGGCTTTGAATAGTATGCGATCGCCCGGTTGAACCAATTCCTGTAAATGTTGCACCAAAGCGTCATCCTGGGCAAAGCCTTCGCTGGGTAATGTAGAGATTCCCCTAGTAATTGCTTCGGCTTCTTGATCCTTAAGAGTAATTAACACCGCATCTAATTGGAGTTGCTGGGCTTTTTGTCCAACTTGCTGGTGTAGTTGTTGCGAATGATCTCCTAATTCCTTCATTGAACCCAAAACAGCAATGCGTCGCTTACCCGGCGTCTGGGCGAGGAGGTGCAACGCTGCGATCATGGCTTCAAATCCAGCATTATAGGTTTCATCAAGAATCACGATATCATTGGGTAACTCATAGCGTTGCGATCGCCCCCCAGGCATCTGAACCGCTAATCCTTGAGTTAGGGGTGTCCAGTCAATCTGGAGATGTTTTGCCACAGCTAACGCGGCTAAATAGTTAAGGGCATTATGTTCACCCGGTAAGGGTAAGGGAAACGTCATACCGTCTACTGCTAGGCGAAACAGGTCAATAAGTTTCCCTTGTACATCGCCACCGTTTAAACCAAACGTCAGGGTTTCCCCTTGCCAAACCGTAGCCGCCGTATCCATTAAGCGTTGGTTATCATGATTGAGAATAGCTACACTGCTCTCAGGCATTTGCGCCAATAACTCACACTTAGCTTTTGCGATCGCATCCTCAGATCCTAACAATCCAATATGTGCCGTCCCCACATTTGTAATCACACCAATCGTCGGACGGGCAATTTGGGTCAACAGGGCAATTTGCCCAGAACCCCGCATCGCCATTTCAATCACAGCATAATCATGGTCTGAATCTAATTCCAGTAACGTTTTTGGCACACCAATTTCATTATTGTAGTTCGCCTGGGTTTTCAGTACATTACCTTGATTAGACAAAACCGCCGCGATTAATTCTTTCGTCGTCGTTTTTCCAGCAGAACCCGTAACCGCAATCACCGGAATATCAAACTGATCGCGCCACCATCGAGCAATTTGCTGATAGGCTTGTAGAGTGTCATCGACTTGAAGCTGCGGTATGCCCGGAAGTTGGCGAGCTTGGTCACGGTTGGTAATTACTGCGATCGCCCCTTTCTCAATCGCTACTCCAGCATAATCATGCCCATCAAAGGTTTCCCCTCGCAGCGCCAAAAAGATTTGACCCGGTTCGAGGTGACGAGTATCAGTGGTTATACCGCAGACTGGGTTAACACTCATCTGCGCTGACAGATTAACCGGGGTAGCAGCGAGTACCTCAACGAATTGAGTTAAAGAAAGCTGACAAGGCATAATTCCAGGGTGGTGAATACGTTGTGGCTAGTTACGGTGGTGGGAGTGGGCGAGCAACACTCATCCCCTACCCAATTCCCAACTTCTTCAACAAGTCGGGGATCTAATTGGCGATTTTTCGCTATATTCACCCAATCTTCACACTTTTGCGGCATAATTTTACAGAATGATCCATACTTAGTTTAGTATGCTTATAGGTAGAGATAATATAATTCATTAGATTTAAGCAATCCTTGACCAAGCTCATTTAGGCGGGGTAATTGATAAAGTGCATCAGGGTTTTCGGTTGTTGCGGTGCAGGGCAAGTCAAATTTGAGCTTAGATCTGCCACATTCCATTCAAATCGATCAGCCCACGGCGTTTGCGCGTAGGGAGGCGGACTGAAGTGACTACTAGTACTTGGACAAATTCCGACATCAGACAAACTAGCTCACAAGAGCAACAACTGTACGACCATTTTCTGTATTGTGTACAGATAGAATCTCCTAGTCAGACGCTCGAACGCTTCAAACAGCTATTCATGGACGGCTCTAGATATTCAGAGCCGGAAATCTGGATGGTATTGGAAAAGCTGGCAATGGATAAGCAGGCTGAGCAAGAGTTCAAGTTTATCCTGAATCGTTGTTGCCACATCCTGATTAACCGTTGGCAAATACAACCGCAACTGCAAGGTGCTATTCCTGAGTTGGTAGCATTACTTGATGATATTCCACCAGCAACCGGGGTTTACTCGCGCGGTTCTAGGCGTCTACGACACCTGCTACAGATTTTCAAAGAGACTGAGCAATATCTCACCCTGCATCGCTTATCTCAGGTGGTTGGTGAAACATCCACCACTTCTAAAGAAGTCGGAACTCTCATTCAGCGATACCCCTATCTGTACGAACACTGTTTGCTGAGTGAAGATAGTAGTTACGAACATCGGCAAACCGTGCGGCAAATTCAATCCCGGCTCCAGCGGCGCTTCGAGCTAGATTTATCACAGTACGTTACTTATCAGGTGCGATGCGCCCAACTGAAACGTAGGAACCAGAAAGAAGCTTCAACCAAAATTATCCAGCCTGTCAAAAATCCCACCCTTTTAACGGATCATGAGTTGGGAACGGCTCTTAAACAGTTTGTTGGCAAAGTCCAAGGCTCTCATACTTGCAGGGATGTGGCTCAAAGTTTCCTAACCCATAGCAGTCAGGCGCCTTGCTACAAAGACTTTAAGGACGATTTGTATGAGTATCTGACGGCTTCCATTGATCCAGCCTACGGAAAACGGCAGTTTAATAGTCGGTTGCATGAGCATATGAAAAATACCTTACCTGACAGCGATAATCAGAAGCCCAGCGAATTTCTGATTTTGCGAACCTGTAGCCAGTTATTAAATTTTCTCGTTGTGGAGAGTTCTGTTCGCCCTAAACATTTTGTTTTTGTCGATCTAATTACGAATTTAGGTGCAACGGTTACTACTATGTTGCTACTCAAGATTGTGTTGCTGTGTCGTAAAGTTAAACCCTATTTGGAAAAGCGATTTTCCATTTTGTTCAATCATTATGAGTCTTCAACTAGAGACGGTGTACCCTGGTTAATTAAGTCTCTGGAAAACTTGAATGTTGCCTTTAGTATTCATTTTGGCAGAGCTGACCTTTCCTGTCTGAATCAAATTATGTAGATTCGTCATTCATCATTCGTCATTTGTCACTGTTCCAAATCTCTTGTGAAAAGGAAACGATAGTAGTAAAACCAGCCCCTACACAAACCTGAAAAATTAAAACTCAAAACTAAATTATGCGGCTGTTGTAGAGGCTCATTGCCTTTTCGACGCCTTGCTTAAGCGAGAGTTCTATGGCGTCAACGGCGAGTTGGATGACTTCGGAGATGATCTTAGATTCTTCAGGAGAGAATTTGCCTAAGACGTGACTCACGGTGTTCTTGTCGGGGTCAGACTTGCCAATCCCAATGCGTAGGCGAGGGAAATTTTGCGTTCCTAAATGAGCGATCGCGGATTTCATGCCGTTGTGCCCTCCCGCCGAACCAGAAAGGCGTAGACGTAGCCGCCCGACGGGTAAATCAAGCTCATCATAGACGATGAAAACTGACTCTGGGGGAATTTTATACCAATCTATCGCGGCACGAATTGCTTGCCCAGAACGATTCATGTAAGTTAGGGGCTTGAGTAAACGTAGTTTGTCACCTGTTAAGCCACGTCCTTCCCCCAACACCGCTTGGAATCGACGATTTTCGCTCCAAGAAATTTGCACCCGACGGGCTAACTCATCGGCGACCTCAAAACCAATATTATGACGGGTTTTGTCGTATTTTGGTTCGGGATTACCCAAACCTACAATTAGTTGAGGAATCACTAAAGTGTCATTCGTCATGTGTCATGTGTCATTTTTCATTTTTTAGGGAACAGGGAATAGGGAAAAGGAAATAGGGAATAGGGAACAGCTTATGATCTTATTTCATTGGTGAGTAGAGAAATTCTCCCTTGTCCTCCCCAGCTCCCCCAGCTCCCCCAGCTCCCCCAGATTCCCCAGCTCCCCCCGCTCCCTGCTTCAATCAGGCAGGAGACTGAAATAGGGATTCTAGGTAGACACGAGCGCAAGCACGATAGGTCTGGGAGGCTTCGGCTGTCTTGCCACTACCATTTTGAAGCAGAAACAGCGATAGCGCTGCGGCAAACACCCGATCTTGATCCCAAGTGGGATGGGTTTCTAGGTAGCGCTTGAGAGACTCGTGTAGGTCTTCAGGGATTTCTGCCAAAATGCTGACGGTTGCGTTCATAGTTACCTCTCTATCGAATAGCGTGTTGGGACAAAAGCCACCTTGCTCGCTCTCTACGTGTCTGTGGAAATCGGCTACTGTAGCTAAAACCTTACGGCAAATAGACGAAAGACACAGCACCCACTGCTCTTGCCGCTTTGAGATGTCTCAAGTTTTTTTATGGGTAGGTCGCACTATTCTCAACTGAGATGGGGTGGGGTTGTCAATGATACGAAATATTGCAAGGTCACTCAAATTGCCTAAATGCTAACGATAAAATCAGCCTTTGAACCCGATATTTGTTACATAACTTTACATAAATATCATCAAGGATCGTCTCCGAATCCTGGGTAGGGAAAATCCCCAACATGAGGGGATAGGCTCGATCCCGCCGTTCATCCCTGTGGAAAACCGTTGGTAATTTGTGGAAAACTTGGAAACCTCATGTGGAAATACTGGGGAATCTAGTGGGGAAAACTCGGCTAAAAGATAAGAATTGCAAATTGTTTGATCGTCTATGGATCAATACTACAAAGGATCAGCTCTAGGGCTTTGCTCCAGTAACCCCAGTTAGCCGTAGAGACGTGCCATGGCACGTCTCTACATTGCTCTGGAATTTCCCCAGGTCAAGCCACAGAGTCAACGTTGAGGGAATGACCCAAAACGCTAAAAACCTGGCGTTGCTCAAATAACTCCACTAAGTCGCCGTTAATTTTGTTTTTGGCAGCTTCTTGTCGCAGGATTTTCATGGCTGTTTCAATAGGTAGCCGACGCTTGTAGGGGCGATCGCTGGCGGTGAGGGCGTCATAAATATCGGCAACGGTGAGCATTTGGGTTTGCAGTGGAATTTCATCTTGCTTTAAGCCCCTAGGGTAGCCGCTGCCATCTAGTTTCTCGTGATGTCCATAGGCAATCATCGGAACGCCTTTGAGATGCTTTGTCCAGGGAATGCGTTGGAGAAAGTGGTAGGTGTGAGTAACATGAGATTCAATACTCAAACGCTCTTCGGGGGTTAAATTCCCTTTTGGCACGAGCAATTGAACCATCTCTGCCTTGGTAATCAGGGGTTTGATTTGACCATCCACATCTCGATAGGTGTATTGAGACAGAGCGGTCAGTTGAGTTAATGTCTCCTCTGTAAATGCCTGAAAATCACGAGTGAGCAGTACCTCTGGCTCATTGAGTTTTTGCACAAATTCCCGATAATGCTTTATTGTTTCAATAGCTTGAGCCAGTTGTGTATCAAGCTGTTCGAGTTTGTGGCAGTGAGGACAGATCGAGGTTGAACTATTCTTGTTATGGCGATGGTCAGGATGTTCGAGTAAATACTGAAACTTCTTTTGAGCGCATTCCATTTCCAGAGTGCGCTGTGCTAGAGCAAAGCGATGGAGAATTACCTCTAGCTGTGAGGGATAGAGTTTTTTGCGCTTGCCCAAAATGGCTTCTGGGACTCCCACTTTGCCAAAGTCATGTAATAAGGCAGCATAGCGAAGTTCTCGGATTTGGCGATCATTCAAATAGGCTTTACTCAGTGGACCGTGGGTGATTGCACAAACCTCTTCACTCAGTCGCACGGTGAGTTCTGCCACCCGTTCCGAGTGACCGGAGGTTGTCGGGTCTCGTGTCTCAATAATTTGCACAGAGGCTCTGACAAAGCCCTCAAACAGATTTTCGATACTTTCTTGGAGATGATGGCGTTCAATGGAAATCGCCGCCTGAGAAGCCAGCGATCGCACAATCCGCTCCTCCCAGTCTGAATAGGGCTGGGTCACGTCTACAGCGTTCTCTGGTGTGAGCGTGACATCGGGGCGACTCTTGCGATTAATCAGTTGTAATACGCCAATAATTTCCCCGTCTGGCTTTTGCATCGGCAAAACCAGTACCGAGCAAGTCCGATAGGGCATGTTTGTGTCAAAACTGCGGTCAAGGGCGTAAGGTACGTTGGGGGGCAATTGATACGCATCCGCCAATTTTAAGCTTTCACCCGTTAGCGCTACGTACCCCGCCAAACTTTTACGGTTCAGAGGCATTACAAACTCGTTGAAGGGCTTGTGGGGTAGCGAATCATTCTGTGCCACCTTGAATAACAATCTCGGTTCTGTCTGAGTGTGATTAATCAGATAAAGACTACCTGCATCGCTAAACGTAATTTCCCGGCTTTTGGATAAAATAAGTTTAAGTAATTCATCCAAATCATTACTACTCGAAAGGGCTGTACCAATTGCCAGTAACTGCTCAATCAGTTCTACCCTCTCAGACGATTCTTGTAAAAATTCTTGACTCTCAAGGTTTGAGATATGGACTGGGGCTAGTTTCATAAGGTTTTCCACAGATATAAATGATCACCTTTTACCGAGTTCTAGTGGCTTCAATCTCTTGAAAATAAAGTATCTAATCACTCTTGAAAGATGGATATATTTTTATATTCCAATCTAAAAATGAGTGAAAGTATCAAAGATCTAGTATAGCTACTAAATTTATCAAATAAATCAGCCAGATCTTGTATTTTTTCAATGAAGCCGCACCTGTTTTTTATCTGAACAAAGAAAAATACACCTTGATTAGACATAACATTATTGGAGAATGAAATTACTTTTTAGACTTTTCAATTCTAATCTATTAGGATAGTTTATTGAATAGAAATATATTGGCAGCTAATGAATATTTTTTGTAGATTCAATTTAATGATTATTTTTTAAATTTAAACAAAATACGAGTAGTAATATTAGCCATAAAATGGCATATAAAATCAATGATATTGCCACAGTAATCACTCATCTTGTTTATGGACTTGACTTAAACGGTATAAGGTTTTGACCCTAAGATACCTGGCAAACAGACCCATACAGATGCCATGGCTTTACAGCTCAATCATCGGCATCAATAAAATGTCGTGTAATACCCTTATTCAAGGGTTTTCGCGAAAACTCCGGAAATTTGGGCAAAATTGTTGACAACAACACAGCTATAACAAAGTGAATTTATCATACCCATAGTTATTTGCGAAGGAAGCATTACCCTTCTACCCTCTGGTCACTATACAAGTCCGATGCTACCGGACTTGATATCACACCTTATGTTTAGTCCGTTGACGGTGTGCTGCTTGTCGTAGTTTAAGGCGGTAAGGATCAGCATCTTTGCGCCAGATGACGCGGTGACCTTGGAGTTGGACACAATGGTCGATTAGGCATTGTTGCCAGCCTTTGCGCGTACCGATAGTTTGGGTATTATCCAGCAGTCCCCAATCTTCTTCCTGACGAGTAAGTTTGGCAAATTTTTCGTACAGGGGATAATCTGGGGTGACAAAGGTTTCTTTACGGTGCAAGATAGGGGGATTTCTGGAGGTGTCGTAGTGGCGATAGGTAACCTGTAAATCCTGCAAGTCAATGTTCATGCTTGTGTGTAGTTCTGGATGCGGTTCAGTGTCGAAATTGGGATAGAACAGGTAGGAGATTTTGGGTTGATTAATATGAAACTTGACTAATGTTGCCCCCTCTAAGCGACCAACAGTACGGCTGGCGCACCCTTCGTAGAGTCGGAGTGGGGCTTCGAGGGCTTCGAGGGCACAAACATGGACGTAGAGGGCGGTGGGGAGGAGTTTGCCGACTCGAGATCGCTGGCAGCAATTGGCAATTAAGCTGGGATTGCCCACACTTAAGAGGATTAAATCAGCCGCAGCACAGGCTTGTTGATAATTACCAAAGAAGGCTCTAATATCATTTTGGACTAAAGGATCTAATTGACCAAACTTGGGGCGATCATTGAATTTAGCCAGGGCGAGATAGACAAGAAAATCATGGCGACGTTTGTCTGCGATCGCATCCCATTCGTTTTGCTCAGTCACTTGTAAAATAACCTTAAAGGCACGGCGTAGGTTGCCGAATTCTTCTATAATTTCTTCGGTATTAGGGAGTTCCAAGGGGCTGGGAAGGCGTCCCCGTTCGGTGATAAATGCCATCAGGGGGGTAAGCATGTCTTGATAGTCCTCGAACCGCTTCACACTGAGGCGGATTCTGGGGATAGTTGTGCGAGAACGGAAGCGGGATGCCCGGAAGCTTTCAGCTTGAGTGGAATCCCGAAAGATAAAATAGATGCCTAAGTCAACGGGAATGGCATCAACACCTAATACTTGGTCAATATAGGCTTTGAGTTCTTCTTGTTCGTAGTATTTCTGAAATGTATTGCGGCGGGTGACAATACCATCACCATAAGCAATTTGCCCAGAATTACGGTCATCAATTAAAACTTGGGCAGAGACAATCAGCACCTTTTGGGTGAGTTCCCAGGCTTTCAGTAAGGCTTGGCGACGTTCTCCTGGCTTTTCAATTACATTGATTACATAGCCCAGGTTAACGATATCAGAGGGGACTAGAGAATTGCTGCCATGGTAGTAGGGGTCCCAACCTGCACAGGTATAGCTTTGCCGACGCAGACGGTTAATGTCACTACCACGACCGCAGCCGTAGTCAAAAAAGGAAGTATCTTTAGTTAGAATTGCACTTTCTAGGGCTAATCGCACTGGCTTCGACAAGTTAGTGCGGACTATTGCAGCCCTGTGACGCTCGATTTCAGTACTGTCTGGGATAGGAGCAACCATAGCTGAGTCGGCGAGCTTTTTGACTAATATACTGTGTAAATCTCAGTGAGCGCTACTATCGAGAACACCAGTCTAGTTATAGAATCCTTGTCGTGGGGAATGCCTAAATGTCACTTAAAAGCCAGGAGGCGTAATGAAAGCCCTAGTCACCGGAGCCAACGGATTTACAGGTTCTCATTTAGTTAAAGCCTTAGAACAACGGGGGGATACCGTTGTCGGTTTCGTCCGCAAGTCTAGCAACCTTCAGCGTCTCTCAGATTCTCAAGTTCAACTGATTTACGGCGATATCACTGATCGCGACGCCCTGAAAACAGCCATGACGGGTGTAGACTGGGTATTTCACACCGCCGCTTATGTGGAATTAGGACTCGTTGATGCCAAGAAAATGGAACGGGTGAATGTGGAGGGAACCCGCGCTGTTTTAGAGGTGGCTCAAGCTGTTGGTGTATCCAAACTCGTCTACTGTAGCACCATTGGCGTTTTTGGTGACACCAAAGGTCAAGTCGTCAATGAAACCTTCCAACGCCAACAAACCGACTTTTCTAGCGCTTATGACAGCACCAAGTACCAAGCCCAACAAATTGTAGACCAATTTGCCGCCCAAGGCTTACCCGTGGTTAGTATTCTCCCGTCTGGTATCTTTGGTGCAGATGACCCCCATTTTGGTCCGGTACTGAAGCAATTTCTCAAAGGCGGTTTAAAGGTATGGGCGGGGGGCGATCGCATTACCGGGATTGTCCACGTCGATGACTTAGCCAACGCCATGATTCTGGCAGCCCAAAAGGGTCAACCTGGAGAAAAATATATCATTTCGGCGGGTGATCTTTCCACCCGTGAGATGTTCACCCTTATCAGTCAAGACACCGGCATTCCGGTTCCGGCTGAAGCCCCCAAACCCTTGGTGAGACTCGCTGGAAACCTCCTTGACCCCATCGGACGCCTGTTGAATTGGCAACCACCTCTGAGTCGGGAACGGGTTCATTACGTCTATGATCGTTGCGTGCGCGTCGATGCAACCAAAGCACGTCAAGACTTAGGCTGGAATCCGCGATCGGTATCGCAAACCCTCAGCGAGATTGTCAGGATCATGAAAACTCAATCCTAGATGAGTAGATGGGTAGGGTGCGTTAGGCGCTGGTTTGCTGAAGATAAAGAAGATTTATCCTTTTTTCGGCGCAACGCACCGTTATAATCTGGTTTGAAGTTAATCGATAAATTTGGGTGGGGATTAGGGCGGGTTTCGTTGTTGAGTTTGAGGTGATTAGTTCATTTAATCCCTAAACCCGCCCCTACATCTTTTTTGGATGCGATCGCGCCTTGAAATCATCTAGGTTTTCTTGTCCGGTTTCCGGTTAATCTATCTATCGGATATCGGGGCAAAAAATCTAATGTAGGGGCGGATTTAGGGACAAACTCAACCGACCAACCCATAACCTTTCTACAAAACCCGCCCCTACACCTTTTGGGTGCGATCGCGCCTTGAAATCATCTAGGTTTTCTTATGCGATTTCCGGTTAATCTATCTATCGGATATCGGGGCAAAAAATCTAACGTAGGGGCGGGTTTAGGGACATAATTAACAGACCAACCAATCACCTTTCTACAAAACCCGCCCAGCCCCAACCTTAATATTTGCTTTTTCAAGGTTTTTTTTATATTTAACTATGACGCCTTGCAAACTAAGAAGTTGAGTAAGCTGTCTCTTCATTTTTCGAGTGTGTTTGTTTAGGCTTGAAGATTTTACAGAGTAGAGGAAATGTGATGTTCTTATAGAGTCCATAAGCATTCACCGAGACAATACCGCGATCTATTTTTCCCACACTCCCTAAGTATTGCCGGGGCAAATAATCGGTTTTATTCCCTTTTTTTCTATCTCCTGTCTCATCAATTATTACAGTAATTTTTTGACCTTTTAAGGCTTCTAGAGTTTTTTTCAATCGGCGAGATTTTAATTCTCTGACTAACTAAACGAGAATCGCCGTAGCGAGCGTCTCGCTCGCTATTGGTTCGTTCAAGGGAGGCAGAGCCTCCCCGGAGGCATTCCCTTTTCAGACCTGGGAACGAGAGCAACGAAAGCAGCTCCCCCAACTCCCAGACGTGCCATGGCACGTCTCACCATGAATTACCCACCCCCAAATTGTTGGCGCAATTCTTCTATTTCCGTATCCTCTAACTTGCGAAATAGAGGAGGTGGAACATCAAAAGAACGACCCGCTGCCAATGCATTGAAATCCACCGCCTGAGTTAACTTTATCGTTCTCTCTGTGTCTGATAACTGCAATGCATCAAAGATTTTCTCAGCCGTAAAGGGAATTAAAGGATTAGACGCGATCGCATACAGCCGAATCAGGTTAATACAGGTGCGAATCACCAACGCTGCTTCTTCCTTGTCTTGCTTAAACAGCGCCCAAGGTGCGCGTTCGTCAATATACTGATTCCCCACCGTCCACAGCGCACATAGGGTTTCTGCGGCTTTGCGAAACTCCAGGTTTTGCAAACAATTACTTAGTTTAGTCGTCAAACTAGCACAACTTGCTTGCAACCGTTCTTCCGCTTCTCCTGGCGTTCCCCCTTCTGGAATTACTCCTTTAAACCGACTATTGGCAAACTTTAATGTCCGGTTAACAAAATTACCTAGAGTATCTGCCAAATCCTTGTTTATCTTAATTTGAAATAACTCCCAGGTAAAAGCCGAATCGGAAGACTCTGGTGCCATCGCAATTAAAGCATAGCGCCAGTAATCAGCCGGTAAAATATCTAAGGCTTGGTCAGAAAAGATGCCACGCTTGGAACTGGTGGAAAATTTTCCACCATAATAGGTTAACCAATTGAACCCCTTAATATCATCCGCCATTGTCCAGGGTTCCCGCGTTCCCAGAATCATCGCGGGCCACATAATTGTGTGGAAGGGCAAATTATCTTTTGCCATGAACTGCACATAACTAATATCTTGGGCATCGCACCACCACGGTTTCCAGGCATCGGGTTCAGATTGCTGACTTGCCCATCCTTTGGTGGCGGAAATATAGCCAATGGGGGCATCAAACCAGACATAAAATACTTTACCCTCAAATCCCGGACGGGGTACAGGGACACCCCAACTTAAATCACGGGTAATGCAGCGGTCTTGTAATCCTTCATTTAACCATTTGAGGGCAATGGATTTAGTCAGAGTCGTCCACTTTTGCTGATTATCCACCCAGGAACGCACCTCATCGCTAAGGGCGGTAAGCTTTAAGAATAAATGCTTAGTTTGGCGAACTTCTAAATTTGTACTGCCTGATACAGCAGAACGGGGTTCAATTAGATCTGTAGGATCTAACACCGAAGTACAATTCTCACACTGATCTCCTCTGGCGCGATCGTATCCGCAATGGGGACAGGTTCCAATAATATATCGGTCTGGCAAAAAACGACCATCTTCATGAGAGTAAACCTGGCGGATTTCCCGTTCCTCCATGAAACCATTTTCATCGAGGCGCTGATAGAAATGCTGGGTCAACTCGTGGTTATCTGGGGATGAAGTGCGACCAAAATAGTCGAAAGAAAGTCCAAACCCGCGATAGATTTCGGCTTGCCGTTCGTGTTGTTTTTGACAGTAGGTGGCGACATCTAATCCGGCTTCTAATGCAGCTAATTCAGCCGGTGTACCATGTTCATCCGTGGCACACAAAAACAGAACAGATTCGCCTTCCTGTCGCAGGAAACGGCTATAGACATCTGCCGGAAGCATAGAACCGACCAAATTGCCCAGGTGTTTAATCCCATTGATATAGGGCAACGCACTTGTAATCAGATACCGCATAAATTTTACTTAAGGTGTGCCAAAAGATACAGCGCTACTAGTAGACCAACCCATACTTGAACCCGTTTTAACCGAGATCTGGCATCATTTTCAATCAGATCCTGTCCCCTGGCAAGAACTCAAGCCAAATAGTACAGAAAAACTCCTGTTCTGGAGTGCCTCTGTGGTTCCTTTCCTGCTCAAATCTTTAAAATCCCGTCTTCGAGATAGGTTACTCGGTCAGCGACATCTAGGATGCGGGGATCATGGGTAACCATAAGTACTGTACACCCTTCCTCCTTTGCCAACCGCCGCAATAATTCAATCACCCGATGTCCACTGGTCGAGTCTAGTGCTGCCGTTGGCTCATCTGCCATAATAATCTTAGGATGACCGGCTAAGGAACGTGCGATCGCGACTCGTTGCTTCTGTCCCCCAGACAAGTTAGCAGGGCGTTGATTGGCGTGCAACCCTAATCCCACATGTTCGAGCAACTCCTGCGCTTGATGTCGCGCTTTCCTCCCCCTAATCCCTTTTATATTCAGCACAACTTCCACATTCTCCGCTGCCGTTAGCGCCGGAAACAGGTTAAAATGCTGGAAAATAAAGCCAATTTTATGTCGCCGAAAGCGGGCTAGCTTGGCGCTGGACATTTTGGTTATCTCTTCTCCGAGTAGGGAGACATTACCTACTGAAGGCGTCAGTAGTCCTGCCAGAATAGAGAGTAACGTCGTTTTCCCTGAACCCGATGGTCCCATGAGAATTTGAATATTGCCACGCTTAATTTGCCAGTCAATCCCTTTGAGCACTTGATAGCGCTGATTGCCTGACTTATATTCCATCGTTACCCCTTGAGCAATGATGGTATCCGATTGCTCCTGTTTTAGATCGCTTGAGTGCCAATCAAGCTGGTTTCGGCTTTTTATAGACACAACCATATTGATGTAAGCGACAGTCGGGGTGTATATGTAAAGAAATATAACATAACTAGCCCAAATTAAACTCTCTTCAGATAAAGAGCCATGATTGGATGATAGCGAATTCTGACCAGTCAGATGGGTTGCCGGGTGATAGTTATGATAGTGTCAGGGGGTGGCTTGAAAATGGGAACTGAGGAAAAGTGACAGCAGTAGGGGTTTGGTAACCAAACCCCTACTGCTCGGAGTTCAACTTGATTGTACTCCAGTTGTTAATTTTGCCGAGCGGCTCGCTTCTACTACTTAATTTATTTTGTGCCGATTAGGATCATCTCAATCAACTATTGCTATTCATTCTAAATATAAAGTTACATAGTTACTTGACTAATTTGAGAATTGTTAATCTTTTGCGATTCGGCTTGACGATCAGGTTGAATCTGATTAAAGTCGGTGATCATGGCATCAAGGAGTATTGTGAGTAAAGTTGCCAGCCCAGTGGATTGCCCAATACCAGATTGTAGTGAGTGGCGTGATACCCAAATTTGAAACCTCGTAGGGGCACCATCCTTACGCCCAAAGCCAAAGGTTGACGCCCAGAGTTTAGCGTCCAGAAAAGCCGTAAAATCTATGTTTGTACAATGCCAGTAGGGTGGGATTGTTAGCGTAAAAAGAGTGAGCGCGATCGCAGCGAAAGCAGATGTGCTAGAGCCAATATGTAGATCGCAACAAAGCGAGTATTATTAAAAGTCCCCTTGAAACCCAACCTGTGCTGGGTCAACGAATCAGCCATGAACAGAGTACATGTTTTAAAAGCCGGTGTTACCGGATTTTGGCTTTGGATTTTCAGCCTTGGCACATCCTCTGAAATCCTAGTTCTGGCGCAGCCAATTATCCCAGCCGCAGACGGTACAGGTACAATTATCACACCGGATGGAAACCGCATCGATATTTCTGGTGGTAGTCTTTCGGCTGATGGGGCAAACCTCTTCCACAGTTTCCAGCAGTTTGGCTTAGATACTAACCAAATCGCCAACTTTCTAGCAAATCCTAATTTAAACAATATCCTTGGTCGCGTCGTGGGTGGTGACGCCTCTGTAATTAACGGGTTGATTCAAGTCACCGGCGGCAATCCCAACTTATATTTAATGAATCCGGCGGGGATGATTTTTGGTGCAGATGCTAGATTAAATGTCCCAGGTGACTTTATCGCCACCACCGCCACAGGTATAGGGTTTGGCAATGGCAATTGGTTTAATGCCATTGGCGCGAATGATTATCAGAACTTAGTCGGGACACCCAACCAATTTGCCTTTGATGTATCCGAGGCGGGAAGTATTGTCAATGCAGGCGACTTAGCCGTATCAGAAGGTAAAAATTTAACCCTACTCGCAGGAAATGTAGTTAACACCGGGAAACTAACCGCACCAGGGGGAACCATTACCGTGGCGGCGGTTCCCGGTTCTAATTTAGTCAAGATTTCTCGCCCCGGGGGATTATTGTCTCTGGAGGTTGAACCATCCAAGGCTAAAGACGGGTCAATATTACCAGTCAAACCTGGGGATTTAGCTGAATTATTAACCGGGAAGGGGGAAGAGGTTGAAACAAGCGTCGAGGTTAACGAATCGGGCGATGTAACACTGGCAGATACTGGAGTCACCTTACCCAAAGAGACAGGAGTCGCGATTGTATCAGGTGAAATTGATGTATCTAGCGTAGGGGCGCACCGACGTGCGCCCTCATCCACCCCATCCACCCCATCCTCAACTGGGGGTGAAATTAATGTCATTGGCAATAAGGTTGGTCTAATTGCCGCCAATATAGACGCATCAGGAAGCCGTGGCGGGGGTACTGTACGAATTGGCGGCGGTGAAAAAGGACTTGAACCGATTCCCAATGCTGATGTGACTTTTATTAGTGAAGATTCAAGGATTAACGCCGATGCTTTAGATGAGGGCGGTGGGGGTCGAACCATTGTCTGGTCAAATCAGACGACTCGAACTTATGGTCATATTAGCGCTAGAGGTGGAGAACGTGGGGGCAATGGCGGTTTTGTCGAAACCAGTAGTGCGGGATTTTTAGATGTTCCTTTTGCGCCCGACATCACCGCACCGGCTGGGGAGGGAGGAACCTGGCTAATTGACCCTTACAATATCGAGATTAGTGATAAGGCTGATAGCAATAGTGGCACCACGCCTAATTTTACCGCTGCGGCGAATGATTCCGTACTCAATATTAATACCCTCTTAGCTGGCTTAACTGGGGGTGATGTCACTATATCTACAGGAAAGAAAGGGACAGCAGGTACTCAACCGGGCGATATCACTCTAGCTACACCCTTAAATTTCAACAACAGGGGCGTTCATACTCTAACTTTGACAGCGGCTAACAATATCATCATCAACGGGCAGATATTTGATAGCGATACGACAAATACACCAGGGGATGGATTGAGCTTAGTTTTCGATGCTGGGGGTGCTGTTCAACTCAATCAAAGTATTTCAACTAGAGGGTTTAACCTTTTAATTGAAGCCAATGGTGCAATTACACAAGGGACTGGGACAACATTAGATATTGGTGGTAGAACCCGGTTAGCCGCAGGTGCAGCAAATAACATCACCCTCAACAATGAGGGGAATAACTTCAATGAGGTTTTAGTCACCCGTGCTAACAATGTCTCACTCAGAGATGATTTCAATGATAATAAGAACATTGCAATACAGCTAGGAAGTTCCGATAAATCAGCCCCTTTTGACCAAGCTTTTAACATTTCTGGTACTCTTAACATCACCGCTAATGGCGATATCACCAACTTGGAGAATCTCACTGTTTCTGGTGTCACAACATTAAATGCCAATGGCAACGATATTACTCTAAACAATGCCAATAATAATTTCAGCACAGTAGTCGCCAATGGCGCAAATGTTACTCTTAACGATACCAATGCCATTGATTTAGGCGCTTCGAGTATTTCTGGCACATTAGGTGTGACTGCCGGGGGTGCGATTACCGATAGTGGCGCTTTGAGTGTTACGGGTGGCACCACCTTAAATGCCAATGGCAATATCACCTTAGATGATGCCAATAACTTCAGCACAGTAGCCGTCACCAGTGGCGCAAATGTTACCCTTAACGACAGCGATACTATTGATTTAGGCGCTTCTACTATTACTGGCACATTAGGTGTTACTGCCGGGGGTGCGATTACCGCTAGTGGCAAACTGACTGTTACGGGTGGCACGACGACATTGAATGCCACTGGCAATGATATTACTCTAAATAATAATGCCAACAACTTCAGTACAGTGGTTGCCAATGGCAAAAATGTTACCTTAAACGACAGCAATGGGATCGATTTAGGCGATTCTAGTATTACTGGTACATTAGGTGTTACTGCCGGGGGTGCGATTACCGATAGTGGCAACCTCAGTGTTACGGGTGGCACCACCTTAAATGCCAATGGCAATATCACCTTAGATAATGCCAATAACTTCAGCACAGTAGCCGTCACCAGTGGCGCAAATGTTACCCTTAACGATAGCAATGCCATTGATTTAGGCACTTCTACTATTACTGGCGCATTAGGTGTTACTGCCGTAGGTGCGATTACCGGGAGCGGGAACTTGAGTGTCGCTGGTGTCACAACATTAAATGCCAATGGCAACAATATCACCTTAGATAACGCTAATAATTTCAGCACAGTAGCCGTCACCAGTAGCGCAAATGTTACCCTTAACGATAGCAATGCCATTGATTTAGGCACTTTTAGTATTACTGGAACTTTAGGTGTGAGTGCCAATGGAGTGATTACCGATAGTGGCAACTTGAATGTCGCTGGTGTCACAACATTAAATGCCAGTGGCAATAATATCACTTTAGATAATGCCAATAACTTCAGCACAGTAGCCGTCACCAGTGGCGCAAATGTTACCTTAAACGACAGCAATACTATTGATTTAGGCGCTTCTAGTATTACTGGCACATTAGGTGTTACTGCCGGGGGTGAGATTACAGGTAGTGGCGCTTTGAGTGTAGCCAATGGCACAACAACATTAAATGCCAATGGCAATATCATCTTAGATAATGCCAATAACTTCAAAACAGTAGCCGTCACCAATGGCGCAAATGTTACCATTAACGACATTAGTGCGATTGAGTTAGGCGCTTCTAGTATTACTGGTAATTTAGGAGTGACTGCCACCGATGTGAATATTAATGGTACAGTGACAGCGGCAAATGCCACCTTCAAACCAACTAGCCCTACCTCAACGATTGGTATTGGTGATAGTGCGACGGGTACTTTTAACCTGAATGCTACAGATTTAAGCAACTTGCAATCGAATGGTACAGTCACAATTGGCAGTGATAGTGTTACAGGAGACATTTCGATTAATGATGTTAACCTGAGTGGTGAAACGTTTAACCTGACAGTACAAGGTGGCAATCCCACATTCACGGGTATCCTCAACCTACCTAAGAACCTAAATGTTACGGCTACTACAGGTAATATTACCCAAACCAGTGGTGGTATAACCGTCAGTGGTGTAGCGACACTGGCGACAGGAATTAGCAATGATATTACCCTGAATGATGCTAACAATAACTTCAATGAAGTGATTATCACCAATGCCAGAGATGTAACGTTGAATGACACCGACAATATTCTCCTCAGAGATTCCACCATTTCTCGAAATTTGAACCTAACCAGCAAGGAAGATACGGTTCTGGGCACTGCCTCTATTTCAGGCAATCTAAATGTGACGAGCAACGGCGGTGAAATTCGTCAAAATACATCAAATGATACCTTGATCGTTAATGGTATAGCGACCCTGGCAGCAGGAACAAACAAAGCAATTACTCTTGATAATACGACCAATAACTTTAATGAAGTCGTCATCACAAAGGCAAGAGATGTAACGTTGAATGACACCGATAATATTCTCCTCAGAGATTCCACCATTTCTCGACATTTGAATCTAACCAGCCAGGGAAATACAGTTTTGGGAACTGCTTCTATTTCGGGCAATCTAAATGTGACGAGCAACGGCGGTGAAATTCGTCAAAATACATCAAATGATACCTTAACCGTTAATGGTACAGCGACCCTGGCAGCAGGAACGAACCAAGCAATTACTCTGAATAACACCAATAACAACTTTAATACTGTAGCCGTTTCTCAAGGCAATAATGTCACTCTCAAGGACATCAATAATCTTAACTTAAATTCCACCTCGGTTGCTGGAATCCTAGAAGTTGCAGGAGCAACGATATTGACCAATGGAGTAATTAATGCCGGAGCTGTTAATTTAACGGGCAATAACGGAATTACTCTAAACGGTACGATAAAAACGTCAGATATCGTTGACAACAACGTTACCCTAAACGGAGCCGTGACTTTAGGGGCAAACGCGACTATTGATACTGATAATGTCAATAATGATGGCATTATCAGTATTAATCAATCGATTAATGGCGATCGCAACCTGACCTTGAATGCTGGAAGTGGTTCTATAAATGTAGGTCAAGCAATTGGTAGCACCACAGGACTAAGCAACTTAACCTTAAAAGCAAGGGAGATTACTCTATCTAGTATTGGGGGTGGGGGTATAAGTCAAGGTGTTAACGGCGCAGCGACACTCGATGCTACAGAAGCCATTAATTTTACAGGGACAACGTATAATGCCCAGAATCAAAATTACACCGCAGGTACAGCCTTTAATCTAAACAATACCACGACATTTAGGTCTAATGGTGGTGCGATCGCGTTTAACACCGGTACGATTCAGGGAACTAACCCAGCCGATCTAACCCTGGATGCAGGTACAGGTAGGGTTACGGTAAGCGCGATCGGCAATGGGAATCAAATTAACAACCTGACGATTCGGGGAAGTAGCGGAATTACGCTCAATGGTGACATCACCACATCGGATGCACCTAACAATACTATCAACCTCAACAGCCCAGTCACTCTAGGTAACTCTATTATCCTTACCAATAAGGGGGGTGCGATTAATTTTAACAGTCCCGTAGATGGGACAACACCAAACAGTCAAGATTTAACGGTCGAAGCCGATAATAGCACAGTAGTTTTTGGGGGGGCTGTAGGCAATAGCATACCTTTAAAGAATTTAACGGTTAATAATGGGGCATCTGTGACCTTTAATAATCGTGTGACAGTGGCAGAAAATATTAATCTAAGCGCTGATGAAATTGACTTCAAAGGTGGAGCTAACTCAGTCAGAACCCCAACTCAAGGAACCATTTCCCTGAAGCCAAAAACCGATAATGTTTCTATTGATATTGGCTCACCCCCTAGTGGAACAGGCACTTTAGATATCAGCGATACAGATTTAGCCGCTATAGCCAATGGCTTTAGCCAAATTACAATTGGACGAGAGACAGGTAATGGCACAATTGTCATGGATTCTGGGGGTGTTAGTTTCCAAGATCCGGTGACGATTAAATCACCCGCAGCAGGCGGCAGAATTAATGTGAATGGCAATCTGACAGGAACAGATAATGCTTCCATCACAATTAATGGTGAAAATGTCTATCTAGGAAACCAAGATAAGCCGCAAGTCGAAATCACAACAGAAGGACGTAATATTATTATCGGTCAAAATGTACATCTACATTCTGATCTGGTGGAGGTCAAAACGGGTGCGGAAGGCGGTGACATTACCTTCATGGGTGATGTTAACGGAGAAACGGCTGAAGAGCAAAGTCTTACCGTTGCACCGGGTACAGGGAGTGTTTCTTTTGAAGGGGAAATCGGTCAGGATGTTCCATTAAAGCAATTGCGGATTGGTGACGATACCACAATCAACGCGGATATTGTCGGCACTTCGACAACTATTTTTAACAGTTTATTTGTTAATGCCCAACAGAGCCGAGTCGCGGGTATTATCAAAACCCGAGGTGGTCCGATTGAATTTACCGGTGATGTAATTCTGGTTACGGATACCACATTCGATACATTTCCTGAAGAATCACCAGGAGTGAGGGGAGGTGATGTGATCTTTCGTGCTACCGTATCTAGCTCCAAGGAAAATATACCCAATCAATCCTCTACGTCACCCTTTGACTTGACCATCAGCACTGGCTCTGGAACAGTTACATTTGGTGGTGCTGTCGGCGCTCAAAACTTTGACAATGGATTGCAAACAACAGACTTGGGTGCGCTGACGATTACCCGTGCTGGAAATGTGGTAGCTAATTCAACAATTACAACGATTGAGTCAGACGGCATTACGATTACAGCCGATACTATTGATCTTCAAGACGATATCAATACTACTCAGGGTAACGTGAACCTCACCGCTAGCCAAGGCGATATTACGACAGCGGATATTCAAATAACTCAAGGAGTGGTAAATCTAAACGCCAACCAGGGAAGTGTGACGACGGCGAATGTAGAATCGCCAACAGTGAACATTACGGCGAATAAGAACATCAACACCGCCAGTGTTACCGCCACACAGGAAAATATCACACTCAATAGCCAAACCGGTTCTATTAATACGAGTCAAGGAACACTCACAGCGATTCAGGGTGACGCAAACCTCAGCGCTAGCCAAGGTGATATTACGACGGCGAATATTGAAACAACTCAGGGTGACGTAAACCTAAGGGCTAGCCAAGGTGATATTACGACGGCGGATATAGAAGTAACCGAAGGCGTGGTGGATTTAATCGCCACTCAGGGAAGTGTGACGACGGCTAATGTGGAAGCGCCAACAGTTAACCTTCAGGCAAATAATGATATCAGTACCGCCAGTGTTACCGCCACGGAGGAAGATATCACACTCAATAGCCAAACTGGTTCTATTGATACCAGTAAAGGAACACTCACAGCGATTCAGGGCGACGTAAACCTAAGGGCTAGCCAAGGTAATATTACGACGGCGGATATAGAAGTAACCGAAGGCTTGGTGGATTTAACCGCCACACAGGGAAGTGTGACGACGGCGAATGTAGAAGCGCCAACAGTGAACATTCAGGCAAATAAGAACATCAACACGGCTAATGTTACCGCCACGGAGGAAGATATCACATTCAATAGCCAAACTGGTTCTATTGATACGACTAAAGGAACACTCACAGCGATTCAGGGCGACGTAAACCTAACGGCTAGCCAAGGTAATATTACGACGGCGGATATGGCAGGGGAAAGCATCAACCTCCAGGCAAATAACGAAATTACCACGGCTAATGTCTCTTCAACCGATCGCGGAATTACCTTGAGCAGCCAGTCAGGAGCTATACAAAGCGGTGACTTAACTGCCAAGGGAGAGACTGAAGAGGAAGAGAATACAGTAACGCTGACTGCTCCAAGTAATATAACCACGGGTAATATCGATACGTCTTCAGCAACGAGTAAAGGGAATGCGATCGCGCTGATGAGCGAAACCGGAGATATTACCAGTGGCAATTTAAACTCATCGGGTTTATTAGGTGGGGATTCTATCGATGTTTCCACCCTGGGTAAAATCACACTCGCAGAAGTTAACTCAAGTTCTACTGGTGGTTTAGCTGGTTTAATCACCCTCAACAACGCTCAACCTGAATTTAGACGAGAAGCTCCTGGTATTGATCTGAGTTTTATTAATGCTCAAGGTTTGCCGAGAAACCCAGCAGCCATCGCATTAAGTCCAACAGAAACACCAGGGATTGAAATTACCATTAACATAACCACGGATGGTTATTTGAGAGCAACAGGTACATTCGTTGCTCAAACTGGCATACAAGCGACGCTTGCCACAGGTGGTGATCCGATTGTGATTCGCCATGGTGGTGGTACTGCCTTCGATCCCTTTGAAGTCGGAAATCCTACTAAAAATGGCACAGCCGGTGCAATTACAAATGGTAATGGATTTACCGGAACAATCTTACCCGTTCAATCCTTTACTCGTCCGGTTCGACAAGAAAACATTGAAATCATTGCTCGAATACCCTCTCAGAACAATCTGCCAATAACTAGCCTCTATGGTAACCTTTCAGTCAGTAGCCAAGTCGCGGATGCTGATCTAGAACTTTCCACGCTAGACAGTGTTCTCACTGATGCATTTTCGGGATATTTGGGACCAAAACCCAGTGTTAACAATCCCGCCGACGCTGCCAAAATTTTGGAGCAAATTGAGCAGCAAACCGGTGTAAAATCAGCATTTATTTATGCTACCTTTGTCGGCGATCGCCTAGAACTGAAAATGGTATCCGCTCAGGATAAAAAGATTGTCAGTATACCTGATACAACCCGGGATACTATAGTGGAAACGGCGACAAAATTACGCCGAGAAATCACCAATCCCATTAAACGGAGAACTACCAGTTATTTAGAGCCAGCTCAACAAATGTATGACTGGTTAATCGCCCCCTTACAAGCTGAGTTAGACGCCCAAGGGATTCAAAATCTGGTTTTCATCATGGATAGTGGCTTGCGTTCCTTACCCGTTGCAGCGCTCCATGATGGTCAAGGCTTTTTGGTGGAAAAATATAGTGTAGGGTTGATGCCCAGTCTCAGCATCACCGATACTAGCTATAACAGTATTCAAAATGCTCCAGTTTTGGCAATGGGAGTCGCAGAATCCAGTGATCTGGCAAAGGAACTAAATCTGAGTCCTTTACCTGCCGTACCCCTGGAACTTCAAACGATTGAAAGTATTCGACAAGCACAATCATTCCTGAATGAAAAAGTCACCCTAGAATCACTCAAATCACAAAGCCAAAATGCTTCTATTGTGCATTTAGCCACCCATGGTGAATTCAAATCTGGTCCTCTAGAGAATTCCTATATCTTATTATGGAATGAGCTACTGCGCCTAGATCAACTGCGAGAATTAGGCTGGAATAATCGTCGCACCCCGATTGAATTATTAATCCTTTCAGCCTGTCGCACAGCAGTTGGTGATGAAAAAGCCGAGTTAGGTTTTGCTGGATTAGCCGTGCAAGCGGGTGTCAAGTCGGCGCTGTCGAGTTTGTGGTATGTCAGTGATGAAGGAACTTCTGGATTGATGACGGAGTTTTATCGACAGTTGCAAACCGCTCCGATTAAAGCCGAAGCTTTACGACAAGCACAGTTAGCTATGCTCAAGGGTGATGTGCGCCTCGAAGGGGGGCAATTACGGGGAAGTGGACAACCTGTTCCTTTACCGCCAACATTAGAGAATCAAGACGACAGATCTCTTACCCATCCCTACTACTGGGCTGCATTTACCATGATTGGTAGTCCTTGGTAAGGAGTAATTTGTAGTCAACGCAAGTAGGTTGGGTTGAGGAACGAAACCCAACTTATATCATGTCCTGACGATAATTGACTAAATTGGCTTGGACGTACAGAATGTTTTTAAACTTCAGTATAAGTCATGCCGATGGCAATGGTATCGTGATTGTCATCGTTGTACCGACTCCCACTTCACTATTGACTGAAATCGTACCGCCTTGTATCTCTAGGCATTTCTTGACAACAGCTAATCCTAATCCTGTGCCGGGGATATTGCCAATATTTGTGCCACGATGAAATATAGTAAACAACTTTTTTTGATCCGCTGAGGGAATCCCAATACCTTGATCTTTGATTTGAAACGTTGCCGTAGATTGACTATAGGTCAATATCAAATCTATTTGACTACCTATCGGGGAATATTTAATCGCATTAGAAAGCAAATTAATTAAAATAGAACGCAAGAATTTTTCATCCAATAAAACAATAGGAGGTTGATGTTGAGTAATAAAATTAATTGAATAATTTTCTCCCGCATTCACTTGCATCTCTTCCACTAAACACCGGCAGAAACTTTCTAACTCAATGGGTTGAGGAGTAAACTCTAATTTTCCAGTTTCCGCTCGGCTGATTGTTAAGATGTCACCCAAAAGCTGAGTCATGGTTTTAGCTGTTGTCTCAATGCGGTTAATATTGCGACAAATTTTCTTATCTGTTCCTTCTGGATAGTAATATTTCAGCAATTGGACACTAGCTAAAATAGTACTTAAGGGCGTGCGAAATTCATGGGATGCCATAGAAAAAAAGTTAAGCTGGAGTTGTCTGAGTTCCTGCTCTTGTGCAAGTGCTAGACGTATTGATTCTGCCTGCTTGTGTTCTGTAATATCTTGAGCAGTACCGAGAATTTGCTGGGGTAAACCATCAGCCGTGCGAGTGAACACCATCTCGCGACTATACAGCCAACGCCATTCCCCTGATTTATGTTGGATGCGATAGTCTGTCTCAATAATTTCTCCCTCTTTAGCCGTGGCAAATCGTTTAATGGCGGTGGTACATTTGGCTTGATCATCTGGGTGAATCAGATTTTGAGGAAATGTCGGTGCCATCTGTTGGATTTCTTCAGGGGAGTAACCGATGAGTTGAGTAATCTGTGGATTGCTGTAGATATTGCGCTTTTCAATTAAGTCGTAGAGATACAAAGCAGTTGGCATGGCGTGAGCAATGCGTTGAATAAACCGTTCACTTTCCCGGAGTGCTTTTTCGGCGCGTTTGCGTTCAGTTATATCACGCCAGATAGATAAATGCTGTCCAGGAAGAAAGTTGGCTTTGGCTGTATATTCCACATCTCGCATTGTACCGTTTGGCTTGAGGATACGGACTTCTCCGGTGAACCTTTGCTGCTGTTGGAAGAGGCACCACGCTGCTTCAAAATCAAAACCTGGTTCCATAAACTCAGCAATTCGTTTGCCTAAAAGTTCATTTACAGGTAAACCAAATAACTGACAAGCCGCTGGATTAGCTTCTATATATCGACCCTGATCATCGGCAATTGTAATGGCATCTAGGGCGCCTTCAAAGATTGATCGCAACTGTTGTTCCCGAATCCGAATATCGGTAATGTTGGTGGCAGCACAGGTAATACCAACCACTTCTTCGGCATCGTTTCGTAAGGGTTCTACGGTTAAGTCATAGTACCGGACTTTGCCGTCTACGATAATTGATATCTCTTGGCGCTCACCTACTCCTGTAGTCAAAACTCGATGCTTAACAGGAATTAACTTTTGGGCATTTTCTGGTGAAAACATTTCCAATTCTGATTTTCCGATCAGTACGTCGGTATTAATCCGACTCGCCGGATTATAGACCCAGGTGTAGCGCAGATTTGTGTCTTGATTAAATACTGTAATTGGTGAGTCATGGAGAGCAACCCGAAAGCGTTCTTCACTAATTTTTAATGCGGCTTCTGCTTCCATGCGTTCATGAATTTGAGTCTGTAGATCAGCGTTCATATGTATCAGTTCACCAGTACGTTCTTGAACTCGGATTTCTAGTTCATCGCGAGCTTGACGCAGTTGGGCTTCAATCCGTTCGCGCTCACTCAATTCATTCTGAAGCTGTTGATAGAGTTGGGCTTGGTGAATGGCAATGGTAACTTGTATAGCTAATTGAGAAAGTAAGTCAATTTCTAAGGGTTGCCACTGTCGGGGTTGAGAACAGTGATGGGCAATCATCAGTCCCCAAAGCTTTTCTTGTTGCAGAATGGGTACGACGAGTTTAGATTTGACACCTAAGTGCTGTAGAAATTCCACCAAGCAGGGAGCAACTCCATCGGTTTCTGGATTGACTACAGTGCGAATCCGTCCTTGGCAGTACAATTGATGCATCTGTTCGGGAAAAACTTCAGCCGGAAAGGTTTGTCCCAGAATGGGTGGGGTATCAGGAGTGACAGATTCTGCTACGGTACTTCCTGTACCATCAGACCAAATCCGATAGACTAACACTCGATCCACACCCAGAAATTCTCGTACTTCGGTGACTGTGGTTTCTAGAATGGTGTCCAGATCTAGGGTTTGGCGGATACGTTGAGCGCTACTGAGGATGAGTTGCTCTCGTTGCGCCATTTGTGTTCGGCTAGTCTGTGACTGTTGGCTTCCGCCGCTTAACTCTGGCTGGAATCGAGGGTGCTGCTTCAGGAGCAACCCGCACAGCACCATCAGAATCGCTAAGCTGCTACTATGCCCCAGAATCATAATCAAATGGGTTCTCTGAATCTGAGTCACCACAGTCGCTAACTGCTCTTGTAGCACCTGTTGTTCTTTCGCTTGGATCTGCCTCAGGAGCGATTGCTGTTGTTGGGCGATCGCATTGGCGCTGTTGAGCTGAGACAATAAATCTTTCAGATGTTCCTGTAACTTGTAACTATAGTCCATCGACCGGGGAAGTTCCATCAGTTGAGTCAGGTGACTATAGGAAATAACACTAACACCAATAAAAATAAGTAATGCCAGACAAAAACCGCCGATAACAATTTTGATACTGATAGATTTTTGCATCTGAGTTATCCTAAAAAATCACAGCCGCTAGCTATTCGTTCTCTTGAGCAAGTTTTTTTTAGACCGGCTCGTGATAAATTCATATAAGGGAATAGTATGTCAATAAGTGAGAATTCTTCTAGTCGAAGATGATATCTATCTAGCTGAAGCCCTGGCTGAAGCCTTGGCTATACAACGGTATGCCGTCGATACCGTTTCCGATGGAGAGTTTGCCTGGGTGCAAGTGAATACCCTGGATTACGACCTAATTTTGCTTGACATGATGTTGCCGCAATTGGATGGGATTCATTTGTGTCAACGCTTGCGCTCCTATGGTTATCAGATGCCAATATTGATGATCACGGCTCGCGATACCAGTACGGATAAAGTGATCGGTTTGGACGCGGGCGCCGATGATTATATGGTTAAACCTCTGGATATTCCAGAGTTACTGGCTAGGATTCGAGCGCTACTGCGACGAGGGCAAACGGTTTCACCCCCCATTTTAGAATGGGGACAATTGCGTTTAGATCCAGCAACTTATGAAGTCTGCTACGGCGAGCAAACTCTACGCTTGACTCCCAAAGAATATAGTCTTTTAGAATTGCTCATTCGCAACGGACGCCAAATTATGAGTCGGAGTGCCATTATTGAACATGTTTGGTCACTAGAGAATCCTCCGAAAGAAGATACGATCAAGGTTCATATTAAAAGCCTGCGCTCCAAACTTCGATCAGTAGGCGCTCCAGATGATTTAATTGAAACTGTACACGGTTTAGGTTATCGTCTAAAATCTCTTGGTGAATAATTCTATTCCCTATTCCCTATTCCCATTAAAATACCCCAGACTAAAAGCTGGGGCATTCATTTATTAAATTTTTTCTGTTATAGATTGGGGAAGTAGAATCTCTGGCTGAATGAATGATAGTCTGAAGTAGACCTCAAGGAAAAAATCATCGTCTTTTGGTAGGAGAGAGAGTAACCAATTCTGCGGCTGTTTTCCGGAAGGGATATAACCGTTCGATGCCTAGGAGCGATAGAACAATCAAAACCTGAATAGCCCACGGTGCCATAGCAAACCCAAAGATTAAGCAAAATATGGCGCTACCTATAGCTAAAACCCGGGAAACTTCGTGAGAGGCGCGTAAAGACAGCCAGAGACTTGCGATGGCGCTGATCAAAAGAATCAGGAAGATGGGAAGCATAGCGATCACCTCTTAAAAGTTCCTAGAGGGCTGCCATCCGATTCAACGACTGCGAAACCCTCAATGTTATCTACGCTAACATTGATTCCTTAGAGAAAATTGTAATATTAATAACGAGTTCTGATTTTTTCAGAAATCTTTGCATAACTTTGCATTCTTTAGACAGAGGTAAGAGTATTTGCTTGCAAAAATCCCCATAACCAGTTTTTCAGGTGATACGTAGCGCGGCAATCATCTTCATTGTAGCGTTGGATAATCTCCAGTACGGAGCGATCGCCTGTTGTCAGCCACTGCTCATAGAGACAGACGCATTGAGAACCCGTTACCCCTGCATCGCGCCACTCAAAACCTAACCACCGCGCTAAATGTTTGAGCGAGTAGCTTTCTACGGGTAGGGTAACCCTACTCATCACCTGCTTATGAACATCGACAAAGCGCGACAGTAAGGGCTGTAGGTGGGTGAATGGGGTTTTGTAAAGTTTAGCTAAGCGTTTGACGGTTTCGACTTCATAATCAGAAAAATGGAAGATGGGAGCATCGGGGTAGAGCCAAACCAACTCTAAAAATTGCTGCCAGATGACGGCTTCATCGTCGGGATGTTCTGCCAATAATGGGTGAAATGTCTCGGTATTACTCGATCGATCAATCACCAAGATACCCAGTAAATAGTCTAGATTTAAGTCGGGTTGAGCCTCGATATCAAAGAAGAGTTCGACAGAGGCTTTGGGTAATATATCCGTATATTCCCTGGAAGGCTGAGACTCTGAGAGAGAATTGACTCGATCACCATTCAAGTTGTTCTCAGGTTCCTTACACTTGTCGAATGGGGGAATCTCCCTAGCTGGATCAAACCTCTGACGTAGAATCACGCGATTTTGCTGAATAGATTGAGCCTGTTGCCGCAAATTCGATGCCACTTCGCTGCCAAACAGAAGTGCCAAGGTGCTAATCTCAGCTTGGGCAAGGGATTCTACCGTGGTTATCCCTAACTCCTGCAAACTCTGGTAGCGATTTGGGGTAACACCGGGTATCAAAGAAATATGCTTTTGAGACTGCGCGATCGCATAACAGCTACTATGCCAATGACAAAGACCACATTTTTGCCGTGAGATAAAGACTTCTGGCGCTTGAGGTTGTTGCAAAGTTTGGATACATTCTGCCAAATCCGCCTGCATCAAGGGTAGCCATTTGTCCAGAGTAACCGAGTAGGCATTTTGACGACGTAAAATTAACCAAGCATGACTGGGCAAAATTCCCTGTATTTCACCCAAAAGATGGGCATAAAACGCGGCGATGATTTGATAATCCGCCTTAGCACGCCTGCCGAATTTAATGGATACTGGCACATACATCCAATCCCCGAAAATCGAGTTTCCCGGTTGTTTGACCAATAAATCAGGAGAACCCAGCAGCGTGACGCCCTCAACTGTTTGCCTGATCAAAAGTCCCTTAGCAATACAATCGACTCCTTGCTGCATCAACTCCCAAGTCGCATTCGCTCCCGCCTGCAAATCATCTCGCCCATAGTGAGGGGTTTGTATCGGCGTCAAGTTTGCCCCAGTAAGGGATAGGAGTGGACTTTCTCCCGCACAAAGATAGCTCCCATTGTATTCCACGCTTTTGAGGATAGCTTTCCGATGCGCCGAGCTATCTTGGCGCAGTTTCAGCAGAAAATCTTGGGGCGGATCTTTTTGAGTCGGATCACCACAATAATCGAGAAACGCCCGACGCCGACAGCGTTTGTAATATAGGAGCAATTCATCCGTCAGCAGCATGATAACTAATTCTTGATAACTTTAAAGGATAGTCGTGAAAGTGAGACCCTACATACTCAATACTGCCGTACCATAAGCTGCTTCTGTTTGTTTGGGGGGTCGAATGGCAACCTGTAGCTGACGTTCGCGAATGGTTGTCCATGTTGTATTTTTAGCACCTCCTCCCGCCGTATAGACACAGGTGAGGGGAGTAGCACCGAGTTGTTGTAATAATTGATAGCCTCGTGCTTCAATACGGGCAATGCTTTCGAGTAAACCGTGGAGAAATTCTACAGGGTTGGCAGGTTGAGGCTCTAGTTTTGGAGATAGATGAGGATCATTGATGGGAAAGCGATCGCCTTTTTTGAGTAATGGATAATAATCTAGGGGACTTTCGCGCTGAGGGTTGATTTGGCGGCTAAGTTCTTCAAGTTCTCTGTCGCTGAAGAATTGTTGCAGTACAGCACCTCCTGTATTAGACGCACCTCCGGTTAACCATAAGTTCCCCAGTCGGTGAGAATAAATTCCGTAATCAGCATCCTCAAGGCGGGTATGACTCAACAGCTTCACAACTAACGTAGAACCCAAAGATGTTACCGCTTCACCTGGATGCTTTGCACCACTGGCAATAAAGGCGGCAATACTATCAGTCGTACCCGTACAAACCTGAGAGTCTTGGCGTAATCCTAATCGGCAAGCAATCTCTGGAGTGACTTCACCAACAGGCGTTCCTGGAGCTAGGACTTGGGGTAATATTGGCGTGAGTGGGAGTTGTTTCATCCAAGTGGGATACTTTAGGTTTTCTGGGTCATATCCCAGCTTTAAGGCATTGTGATAGTCGCTAATTCCGAGCTTACCGTGTAATAAAAAGGCTAACCAGTCGGCTTGATGGAGGAAGTAATATTTTTCAAGAGTGCCTGTTGTATGTTGAATCAACCACAAGAGTTTAGCCAGACTAGAGGTGGCACTTAGAACCACGGAATTAGTAGGAGCAATCTGCTTTAATTGTTCCATCACCACTATCCCTCGCCCATCATTATAAAGAAGTGGCTCGGTGATTGGAGTACCAACGCGATCGCACAGCAGTACAGTTGCCGATGTACCATCAATGGCGATACGAGTAATGTCCTGTCGAATCGATGCCGGAATTTGCTCAATCAGCCGATATAGAGTGTTTTGCCAAATTGCCGTTAATTCAGCCAGGGGAGTCGCCTCAAACCGACATTGCGCTTCGGATTGAACCGCGCCTGTGGCGTCAATCACAATGGCTCGTGCGCCAGAGGTACCGAAGTCGATTCCCAGGTAAAGGATTCTGGAATTTACCATAAGCTAGCTTTTAATCATACTGACCGAAAATTGGGGATACAAGCCCCGTCCTTATAGGGCGGCTTTTTATTTGATAAATCGTCCTGTTATTTTGTCAAACAGTTGTATAATGGTGTTAGGAGGTGATGCAATTGTTTAATTTAACCTACGAGTTCAAACT
>NZ_JAVKEW010000131.1:0-5217 GCF_040226375.1 Coleofasciculus sp. G2-EDA-02
CTTGTATTTACATTACCACAATAGTAGAACGTTATCCGAATTATTTGACTGGCGAATTTATTCGCTACCTAGACGGTTCGCTCGGTTTCATCTCCCAGCTAAAGAGCGTGGGAGCCTTCACCCATCGCTTGAACGGTAAAATTTCTAGAGGGAATCAATGTATTCAGTCATTTTTTCTGATACCGTTTTTCCCTCTTTACTCGCTTCCTTCTTTATCTTCTCCTTCTGTTCTTTACTAACCCTAATGTAAATCCGTTCGTCTTTATTCTTACCCATGACCTCTAGGCAATTGACTTGTACGCACAAAGTTATTATATTGTCTATAGTCAACACGGTAAGCGGCTAGCAGGAGATCTGACCTCCCACTAGCGACACTCCCTGTTGCGTACACAACAAAGGAGCAGTTTTATTATGACCGAAACCGTTAACGGTTACCAATCTATCGCCTGTTTACTGGTTTGCAGTTCTCGAACGGGAACTAAGGATTGAAACAGTTGAACCCGAACCAGTATTAAGGGTAGGCTTAACCTTTTAGCTTCTAGCCAGCCTACCCCTCTTGTCCCATTTCTTCATGAGAACTGGGCACTGAAAAGTAATTCATTAACATAAACAGGGGCTTGTTAGTTATGGGTCGTCGTTCAGATTTCAATTACAGAACTCACGCGAAATTGAGTTCTGACGTTTTTGACTGTATGGATACTGTAGACCAAATTTCTCTCTTGTTTGGTTTACTGGATATTTGCTTAGAAGAGTTAGAAAGTTCATCAAAATCAAACATTCGTTCGACTCTTTTAATTGATTCGTTTTTTGTCCAAGCTAAGCCATGTATAGATAAATTGCGTTTTAAGCTGCGGCGGACATTTCGTGAACTTCAGCGTCGTTCAATTTGATTAATTCACGCTTCGCTTAAAGCTTTGACAATTTGATTAACTTGTTCTTGTGTTAGATATTCTTGTGTCTTAAGGAGAAAACTCCTCAAGCTACCAAGACTATCTAATACAGGAACACAACATTCTTTAGCCCCAATCCATTTAGCTGAGGGAAAAACCACCGGGGCATGAACAAAATCGCGTGGCAGAGTAGAAACCAGTGGGCGTATCCATTTATAAAAGCAGCGCTGGTGATAAAGACTTTGTTTTGTGGGGCTTTCTTTAAGTGGTATCCAATTGTTTCCCTCTCGGCGTTTCCAGTTATCACGGTAAGCAGTAAAAGACCCTTTCCAGTTTTTGACTTCAATTAAAAACACACCACTAGGACTAACTATCAAGCGGTCAACCTCTGTCACTTTATCGCCAACTGGAATAAGGGCATTAGGAAAACAGAACCAGGTATTAGGCAAAGACTCGAAAGCCAGTGATAAAGAGACAAACGATTCACCGAGCGTTCCTTTAATCGAGTTGCGGATTTGATTAACATTATAGGAAATTGAGACAAAACTTTCTAAGAAAGTCCCATCAAAATTTTGAGTAACTTTTTTCCGACCTGCTGCTTTACTTTGCTTAACCTGACTTTGAAATTGTTCACGTAAACGAGAAGATTGTTGAAGAGTTTGCATGAAAATAACCGGGAATGATTAAGATAACAATATCTCAATTGTGTCAAGGGTAGTCAGGTGTTATTGTTAGGTGGCTCTGAGAGAGTTAGCGGGTGACCCCTTAGCGATTTTGTACAAAACTCTCACAGCGGTAAGGCGACAGCGGAAGCCCCCGACGCCCCCATCGGCGCGACCGAGGCACGAGGGAGGGCGAGGGGCGGCAGGGCTTCACGGTACAGGGCGTTAGCCCATCTATTTACTTGATACATTAGTAATAACTCGGATTTTTAAATGGATAACCTTTGCAACTTAGCCGCAAGCGGGGATGATTTTGTGTTCGTCTGGCTAGTCAAATGTTATCACATTCAATCAAGCCTGATAAAGCCAGACTCACACCGCTATCGCTAAAATCATCCTCACGCTTGCTGAGATAGTCCAGAAGCCATCTTAACCCTGGTTTAGGTAAGAGAGTACATTATCAAAATTTTATAAACCTTCTAGAGCCTTACAGGACTAATTAAAATTATGCAGTTATTACTTAATTATCAAGTACATAGTATTGGGCTGGCGCCCAGGTGTACTGGGGAAGCTTCGCGGCGGCGCTCCGACAGGCTACGCGCCCCGCCTGCGGCAAGCCATCCCCGCAGCTTTCGCTTAGCCAGCGATCGCGAGACGGTATTCTTTTGCCAGAACTTGAACGGTCTGTGAGGCTAACTAGGATTGTGTCTCACACCAACTATGAGACTTTAGTCATCGTATCGTTAGATTTTATCAAAACATAATTTTTAAAGAATCTTTCCATTTTTGTTGGTATCAAATTGATAAAATTATAGGAGTAGAATTGGGAGAACATTGATGAAAGGATACAAACAAAAATCTAAGAAGAGCAAAGGGAATAAACAAGGTTTATCGCTTGAGGCTATCGAACGCTTGAACAAGGCTCGAAATGTTCTAAGAGAACAGGTAAAACAGGGTGGTCTTATTGATTCAATTTTTGAGATTGAGGAGTTGGGCTATCACATATCAACAGTAGTAATGATCAATAGCCCAGATATAAAGGTCAACGCCTATGGGGATATGAAAGACCCTCGATGGGTTGCACTCCTAAAAGATATGGAGTTAGAAGGAAATGGGACTTTCATTGACTCAGAATCAGATCAGGATTGTCCTGCGTGTGGAGGAACAGGAATCATTGAGGATTCTTTGAATTAACTTTCTAAATGAACACAAATGAAAGAGATAGCGTATCAGTTTTGTTACGCTATTTTTTATATCAAACTTGATGAAAACCAACACGGTGAGTAGACCCCAGGGGGCTTATGGTGGAATTTGGCCCTGGGTTGATTGGGTCTGGAGTGTTCCCGTTGTATAAGTCTCATACTGTCTCATAAGCCAATCAAGACTGGTAGCGATTTTCCGGCTTGCGGACTGCCAGCCGCGCCTTGATTATCACCACGACTTTGGAGCTAAATTAACTGGCGCGTGCTGGCAGCGGAAAATCGAGCGAAGCGATCTACCAGTCTGGTGGTTAGTTTTCGATAAGTTCATCGCGGTGGTTGTCGTATCAAATCCACACCCTGATTGGATTTCGTCTTCTACTGCTCCTAGACATCAGCACCTATTGATTCAATAACTAACTGCCGAACGGTTTTTAAAAATTGGTTTTTAAAAATTAACAAGCAGTAAGTGGACATCCAGTGATTTTGTAGAAAACCATTCATTATATCATGTCTGTGTGTATCGTGTATCTATCATATCTGTAGTTATTTACCCAAATTTTTGTGCTGTTAGCGTAGTGACAGGTGAAGAATAAGTTTTTCTTGGGTAGTTTTTCGGCGCTCACCAAGATTCTTCATAAGTAATTCTGATCAATTGCTTCGCTAGTTCCCGGACAATAGACCGCTGTGCTCAATCCCCCGCTGGCAGCACACGCCAGTCAAGTTGGTCTCGATATTGGAAGGATAATTTTAGAGTGGCTGCCAGTCTGCTGCGCCAGGGGATTGTTGGTAGTCCTCTGAAAACGATTCGAGTTTTTTAAAACCGAACGGTGACAGCCTGGAGGTTTGTCGAAAAGCAGTTTTAAAAAACTAACAAGCAGAAAGTGCGATCGCTTGTCTAATCTTCTAAACTTTAGTCAGAGAAGTACATCAAGACGATAATCGGGGAAAAATCAGCAGGAAGTGACAGGACTGCTAGATGATATAGTTTTTAAGGAATTCATACTATGGTTCAAGCCAAACCTAGATTTTCCAGCTTTGAAGAATACTTGTCTTATGACGATGGGACAGATAAACATTATGAACTATTAAATGGAGAGTTGATTGAATTGCCCCCAGAATCAGGTGAAAATATCTCCATCCTCAGTTTTCTTCATTTCCAGCTAGTTCTACTTATCGGACACCGAAGAGTGCGATGGGGATTAGAGCTTGAAGTTGAAGGAGAACCCAAAAATCGCTACCCCGACCTTACCGTCATTCGGGAAGAGCATATCCAACAGTTACGACCACGCAACACAATCAGGCTTTCAATGCAACCGCCTCTAGTGGTCATTGAAGCGGTTAGCCCTGGACTCAGTAATAGAGAGAGAGACTACATCGATAAACGGAAACAGTATCAAGACCGGGGTATCCCCGAATACTGGTTGATTGACCCAGCTCGAGCTACCGTTACTGTTTTGGAACTTACGGACGGAATCTATCGGGAGTTGGGTGTTTTTCGTGGGGAAGACCTAATTCAGTCCTCTGTAATACAGGAGCTGAACCTAACCGCACAACAGCTACTTCAAGCAGGAGGAGTTTAACTTGAAGTGCAGTAGTTTGGGGGGGGTGAGTTTACTGTCTCAATTTTTGGAAATTTTGGCAGAGTAACTTACCATCGGTGTTTCACTTCCACGAATGCCCATAAATTTCTACCAGCAACTTGGATACACGCTTGAACAACGGTGATTGCCGTCCTACCCTGAGCGCGGCTAAAATGCGATCGCACTTTTCCGGCGTGAGGACTTGACGCTCCAGTTCCTCAATACGATTCAACAATATATCTATCTTCTGGAGGTAATCATCGCGTTCTTTTTTGAGAACCTCGACGGTCTGTGACATTGCCTTCTGTTCAGTCTCACAATTTGCATGAGACTTTAACTCGGTCAACTCTTCCGATCGGTAACGCGATGGGCGGACTTTGGCTTGCTCGTAATTGGCAGGTCTGAGTGCTAGCTTACTAGCGATCGCGTCCAGCTTAGGGAAAATCAACTCGTGGGATTGTCCCAAGTGCTGACCTCTGAGTTTCCCACCGACGCGGCGTTGGGCTTTCCAATATCCTTGTGATTTATAAGCGCTGAATGTGCCAACTACGGTATCAAAGCGGAATTTTCTATGATTCATCAGCCATTCTTCCCAGGCGCTGCCCTTCATCTCTTGGTAAGAGGAGGGTATTTTTAGTACCGCTGGCAGTGAATCATCGTGTAATCCGTCGTGTTTTACTGTGGGGCAGAAAGGTTTAGTCATCGTACAGTCTCATATAGTCTCATAGTTCAATACTCTAATATTACCGGAAAAGCGATGGGTGAAGGCTCCCACGCTCTTTAGCTGGGAGATGAAACCGAGCGAACCGTCTAGGTAGCGAATAAATTCGCCAGTCAAATAATTCGGATAACGTTCTACTATTGTGGTAATGTAAATACAAGT
>NZ_JAVKEW010000132.1:0-2939 GCF_040226375.1 Coleofasciculus sp. G2-EDA-02
ACGATTAACAAGCACCCTGATCAGAAGCTTCTTGGTGCTGGTCGTTCAAATAAATACACCAGCACCTTTTCTTCCTACAGCCCTCAGGTCTTATACCAGGAATG
The DNA here is from genome assembly GCF_040226375.1 of Coleofasciculus sp. G2-EDA-02. Taxonomy (NCBI): domain Bacteria; kingdom Bacillati; phylum Cyanobacteriota; class Cyanophyceae; order Coleofasciculales; family Coleofasciculaceae; genus Coleofasciculus; species Coleofasciculus sp. G2-EDA-02. Next base: position 105 of record NZ_JAVKEW010000132.1, read on the forward strand.
CTAAACGGCAATCCTTAAGGTTCTTGTGTCAAAAATTATGGATCATGCGAATCACTGAAAAATACAGGAAAGCACTTCAAATAGGGCAACGGCTAAAAATCACAACAAAAAACAGGGAGGAAATCTATCAACAGTTAAACAGCAAATCTTACTTCTGGAATTCTGAGAAAAAGAAATGGGAGAAAATCAGAACTAAATCTAAACCACCAACTGAACTGATTAAAATCCGAATCTGGGCAGATGCACGAATAACGGAGGCTGTAGCTTCAGAACTGATAGAGGCTTTAAGCAAAAATGGATTAAGAGTAATGAATTGCTCAGAACCATATCAATGCTATCCGCCCAAGGGTTTAGAATCCAAAGTCTACATAGACTTTGTTAAAAATCCGGAAGAGTCTAATAACCCAAAAAACGGCGATGTTGTTTTAAGAGGTAAGAAAAAATGAACTACTCAGATATGCCCGGAATTATCATCATAGCTCTCGATTTAGCAGCCAAAGAATTATGTCAACTTACAGGAGAACCCCACACTCAAATTAAAGAACGATTGACCATATCAGCAATCCAGCAATTTGACCGAATGACAGTAAGCGAAGTTACTGAATGGGCTAAAACTAACTTCCCTATGCCTTCAATAATTGAAAACTAGGAGCAAAAAAATGATAATGCACAACGGATACAACTATCGAACACTCAACCCTTGGGAACAAACAGCTCTCGAACACCTATCAGCAATAATTGGAGAAATCATCTGTGCAGGCTATCAAGACCCGAGCTGCTTGATGGAACGAGTAAGCGATATGGTCTTAGAGATTAGCTACTGGGATACACCAGATAACCATAATGACTCAATAGATAATCTGCCTAATAACGATGATAACTGTGATAACTGTGATGAAGAGATCGCAGAGATTTTGGATACAAGTCCATACTCTGATACCCAACCCAAATACATCTACTACGGAGCGTCTGGGAAAGATGGCGACAAAGAAATAAATCCTGCCTGGGAACCTACCTCTGAAAAAGACCAAGAACAGGATTTATCTAAAGAATTGGAAAGGGGATATGAGAATATCACCTGGTAACTAAACCTTCTCGCACCCTACCTTCTGATTAAAGAAGGGGGGCTGCGGTAAGGTGTCAAACTTACCGCTTAGTTCTCTACGAAGAACATAACCAGACGCAGTAGGCACGCAGTTTTAAAAGGAAATGACCCAAAAGGTTTTAGACTTTCGTGACTGCACCTACTGCATTACTTGACCAACATTATAACATAAGTCCGCCTGACGAGCTAGACCTAACTCATCTAGCGAAACACTCATAGTGTCGCGGCTTAGAGTTGACAATCTATGCCGTCTAACCCTCTGGTTACTAACCTTCCGGTTATACCTATTTGGGTTAGTTACCTGCTACCCAGTTTCAGAGTGAATTGATTTCACAATTTCAGGAGATTCTCGACTGGGTACTTGTTGCAGGTTTATTCTCCTATCACAGACAGAACCTTGAAAAATGAAAAGAATTTTAGGCGGTGACATCTGTAAAGACCGCGTAGTCTGTTGGCTACTTGAAGAAAGACCCAACGACCTGCGAAGCTACTGGAAGTCTCAAGTCAAATCAAGATCCAAAGATCCAGTAGAAGATGAGCTGACTTTCTACTTCACAAAGACGGGAATATCCCATCTGCTCGAAGTAAAGCCAGATGTGATTGTCCTAGAACCTACCGGGGTTCATTACTCCTGGTTGCTAGCTCACATCTGTCAGTCTGAAGGAATTGAAGTGTTATGGGTCGGACACTGCGAAGCTACTCATTATCGGAAAAGTCACAAGCTCCCCGATAAAAACGACTTAGCAGACGCTTTAGCCTTAGCCGCTTATGCTCATACCCACTGGGGAAAAACCGATCAATTCCTCCAGTTTGAGCCAGGACCTATCGTACAAATCCGAGATCTGTACTTACAACTCAAAAGCCTAACCCGCGTACAATCCCCGCTGATTAATCGGGTACGCCAACAACTATGCCGGGAGTTTCCAGAGGCAGCTTTCAAAAATTCCCAGCCTGGAAAAGACGGATTAATACCGCTATGGGCATGGCTCGGAAATGTTGAGCGCAAGAACGTAAGGCGTAACTTTTACTATGATCGGCTCTACGATAAATCAGTGGCAAAAGAGTATGGCATTGAAATCAGCCAATTTTCTCAACGATACGCCGAAATGCTTTGTCAAATCCACTCATGGGAACATGAAGCAGAACAAAAACTAGCCGAACTGATTTACCTTCCACAGTTCAAAGAATATAACCAGGTCTTCGATAAATTCGGGATCGGGCTACGACTAAGAGCGCTGCTACTATGCCACATCTACCCACTGAGTAAGTTTGAATCTTTGGGCAGTTTTAAAAAACGGCTAGGCATGGCAGGGGACGAGTTGAGCAGCGGCGACCGTAAAGGATGGAACGCCGGGAGCGGCTCAAAGATGTGCCGAAGCGAACTTTATCTCTGGATTTTGTTAGCGATCGCCCCGGTGAAAAACCGCCCACGGGGAATAATCGGCGAGAGACTGGGAGATTTCTACGACAAACGCCAGGAGCAATTTAAGAAAAACACCGAAGGCGGTAATACCTTTGGAAAGCTGATCATCAGTCAGACCGCCGCTTACGGATGCAAGCTGCTATTTAAGGAGCTTAAGAAGGCTCTAAAGCTTAAAGGCTAAACCCTCGCGCCCGTTACTACACAGGTAATAACGGGCAAACAATTATGTACAAAATCCCTAACTATCATGGACACCCCAAAGCGAAAACCAACACCCACTAGCGGCGCTGGGAATGGGCAAGGAAGA